>NZ_CBIFYV010000013.1:0-12825 GCF_966187215.1 Thermophilibacter sp. | reverse complement strand
CTGTCACGTTTGGTAGCCCGTACCAGATTCGAACTGGTGATCTCCGCCTTGAGAGGGCGGCGTCCTGAACCGCTAGACGAACGGGCCATTGGTAGCCCGTACCAGATTCGAACTGGTGATCTCCGCCTTGAGAGGGCGGCGTCCTGAACCGCTAGACGAACGGGCCACATATGCGATTGAAAAGGCAAATGGCTGGGACTGAGAGAGTCGAACTCCCGTTGACGGAACCAGAATCCGCTGTCCTACCACTAGACGAAGTCCCAATTTGCCACTTCGTGCGCCTCTCAGCGCGAGGAAATACTATAGGGGAATCGCAGCGCCGACGCAACCGAAACTTCTGAAGAAGTTGTGGGCAAGCGACCGTCGCCGCGCCTCACCACCGCAGCCAGGCGAGAAGCTCCTCGCGCTCGTTGGGAAGCTCGCCGGCCATGACGGCGGTGAGCAGCTGCGCGAGCACCATGCCCACGCCCGGGCCCGGCTCCACGCCGCGCTCGCGGATCACGTCGGCGCCGCCCACGGCGAGGTCGCGCGCGCGCCAGACGGCACCGGCCGCCAGCTCGCGGCGCAGCACCGCCGCCATCTGGTCGAGCTCCGTGGCGTAGTCGCGGCATCCCGGAGCCTTGGCCACCGCGTCGGCACGCTTGAGGTCGAGCAGCGAGAAGGACAGCTGCCGCGCCTGACCCGGCGCCGCCGCCTCCAGCTCGGCCAGCATCCGGCGCATCGAGGGCGCCGTGGGCCCGATCACGAAGTCGTGCAGCAGCACGAGCGCCGACGCCGCGCGGGTGACCTCGCCGGGAATCGCCAGGCGCCCCATCACGCGCCGCGCCACGCGGGCGCCCTCCTCGGGATGGCCGAAGAAGTGGCCGCGCCCGCTGACGTCCTCGCTGTAGCAGGCGGGCTTGGACACGTCGTGCAGAAGCGCCGCCCACCGCAGCGCCGCCGGCGCCCCGCCGCCCGTGAACGCCTCCACGCCCGCGCAGACGCGCGCCGTGTGCTCGAGCACGTCGTAGGCGTGGTAGGGGCTCCTCTGGTCGAAGCCCGCCATCGGCGCGAGCTCGGGCACCGCGGCTGCGAGCACGGCGAACTCGTGGCGCAGCGCCCACGCCGCGCGCCCCGTGGCCAGGATGCCGTCCAGCTCCTGGCCGATCCGCTCGGCCGCGATGTCCGCCAGGAGCGGCGCGCACACCTCGAGCGCCGCCTGCGTGGCCGGCTCGATGCGCGCGCCGAGCCGACACGCGAAGCGCACCGCCCGCAGCACGCGCAGCGCGTCCTCCTCGAGGCGCCGCCGCGGCTCCCCCACCGCGCGGATGACGCGCGACGCGAGGTCCCTCTCGCCGCCAAAGGGGTCGAGAAGCCCGCGCGCGGGGTGGAAGGCCAGCGCGTTGACCGTGAAGTCGCGCCGGGCGAGGTCCTCGCGCACGTCGGTCACGAAGCGGACCTCGTCGGGGTGGCGCCGGTCGGAGTAGCGTCCCTCCACGCGGTAGGTGGTGACCTCCACGGGCATGCCGCCCACCACGGCCGTGACGGTGCCGTGCGCCGTGCCCGTCTCGTGCACCGCCGCGCCGGCCGCGCGCAGCACGCGGGCGGTCTCGCGCCACGGGGCGGAGGTGGTGACGTCCACGTCGTGGCCGGGGCGGCCGAGCAGGGCGTCGCGCACCCAGCCGCCCACGACCCACGCCTCGAAGCCGGCCGCCTCGAGCGCGTCGAGGACGGTCCGGGCGTAGCCGGGCAGCTCGCGCGCCAGGCGCGCCTCGACGTCCGTGCGCATGCTCACCTCCCGCGTCCGCTCCGTGGCCCCTCTCGGCCGATTCTAGCATGGGGCCCCGACGCGGCGGCGTGCCCGCGGGGCGCTTGGAAATCGCCGGAAGTCGGAGGGTTTCACCGACAGACGCGCAAGGATCGCCGGGAGTCGGAGGACCCAGCGACAGACTTCCGCGATTCTCGCAGCGGAACCCGCCGCGAGCCGCCGACTTCCGCGATTCCCTGAGCGCGCGAACGGGCGAGAAGGGCGCCCGCGCCCCGTGCTATCCTCGTCGCAGTCACACGCGACCAGAAGGGACACCCATGGACGAACTCCGCTCCGTCACCGCCGACGACGTCGCCGCCGCCCGCGCCGGCTTCCTCGCCGAGCGCGCCAACGTCGTCGCCAAGAACGCCGTCACCGCAAGCGGCATCCGCGCCGCCGCGCGCGTGCCCGAGGCCCTCGCCGCCAACGCCCTGACCTTCGACGTGGAGGTCAAGCAGGGCGACCGCTGCGACCAGGAGCGCTCCGGCCGCTGCTGGATGTTCGCGAGCCTCAACACCATGCGCTACCGCGTCATCCGCCGCTACAATCTCAAGACCTTCGAGCTCAGCCAGGCCTATCCCCTCTTCTGGGACAAGCTCGAGAAGTGCAACTGGTTCCTCGAGAACATCCTCGACACGCTCGACGAGCCGCTCGACGGCCGCCTCGTCTCCTACCTGCTCGCCGACCCGATCTGCGACGGCGGCCAGTGGGACATGTTCCGCAGCCTCGTCAGGAAGTACGGCGTGGTGCCCAAGGCCGCCATGCCCGAGACCGCCTGCTCGCGCAATACCCGCGACATGGACAAGTACCTGACCCGCTACCTGCGCGGCTGCGCGCGCCGCCTGCGCGAGAGCGCGTCCGCGGGCGTGGGGACCGAGGACCTTCTCGCCATGAAGAAGGAGATGATGGGCGACGTCTACTCCCTGCTCGTCACCTGCCTCGGCGAGCCGCCCGCGTCCTTCGAGGTACGCCTGCGCGACAAGGACGACGAGCTCGCGCTGTCCGGCACCTTCACGCCCCAGGAGTTCTTCTCCACGGCCGTGGGCATGGACGTGGACGACTACGTGAGCCTGATCAGCGCCCCCACCGCCGACAAGCCGTTCGGCCACGTCTACACCGTGAGCCGCCTGGGCAACGTGGTCGAGGACGGCGGCGTGCGCTACCTCAACTTGCCCGTCGAGCGCCTCAAGGAGGTCGCGATCGCCCAGCTGCGCGACGGCCTGCCCGTGTGGTTCGGCTGCGACGTGGACCAGAGCTACCTGCGCGACGAGGGCGTCATGGACACCGCGGCGCTCGACCTCGACGGCCTCTTCGGCTTCCCGGTGGAGGGCTGCCTGAGCCGCGCCGAGCGCCTCGACTACGGCGAGTCCCTCATGACACACGCGATGGTGCTCGAGGGCGTGAACCTGGACGCCGACGGGCGCCCCACGCTCTGGAAGGTCGAGAACAGCTGGGGCAAGGACCACGGGCGCGAGGGCTTCGACACGCTCAGCGACGCGTGGTTCGACGAGTACGTCTACCAGGTCGTCGTTGACCGGAGGTACCTCACGGACGAGGAGCGCGCGGCCTACGACACCGAGCAGGCGCGCGTGCTGGCGCCGTGGGACCCGATGGGCTCGCTCGCCCGCGCGCGGTAGGCGGCGCCGGGGGCCGAGAAGGGCGCGGGCGAGAAGAGCGCGCCGCCGCTAGAACTCCGCGAAGCGCGGCTCCCCCACCCGGCAGAGGTCCTCGCCGTTCGCGAGCTCGCGCACCGCGGCCGCAAACGGCGCCTCCTCGCCCGCGCGGAAGACGCAGCTCAGCTGCACGTCCTCGGCGAAGAGCGCGTCGGCCACGCGCCCGCCCGCGTCCGCGCAGAGGCGCCGCACGCGGTCGTGGAGCGCGTAGGGCAGCTGGACCGTCACCGGGACCACGAGCGTCATCTCGCAGATCGCGCCCGACTCCCCCGCCGCGGCCACGGCCGCCTGCGCCGCGGCGGTGTAGGCGCGCACGAGCCCGCCCGGGCCCAGGAGCGTCCCGCCGAAGTAGCGCGTGACCACGCAGCAGACGTCGGCCAGGCCCGCCCCGCGCAGGACCTCGAGCACGGGCATGCCGGCCGTGCGCTGCGGCTCGCCGTCGTCCGAGCAGCGCTCGCAACCGTCGGCCAGCGTCCACGCCGGCACGTTGTGGCGGGCGTCGTGGTGGCGCGCGCGGACCTCGGCGAGAAACGCCTCCGCGTCCCTCTCGCCCCCCACGTGCACGAGCTGAGCGATGAAGCGGCTGCGCCGGTCCTCGAACTCGCCCGTGGCCTCGGCGCCCGCGCGCAGCGTGAGGTAGCCCGCACCGGCGGGCCGCTCCGCGGGCGCCATCAGCCCTCCGCGCGCAGCACCACGGTGCCGGCGGCCACCTCGCCGCCCTCGCAGACCGGCTCCACGCGCTCGAAGCGCTCGGGGTTGGTCACGGTGAGCAGCACGGTGTCGTCGAGCCCGCGCTCGGCCATGAGCGCGCGGTCGAAGCTCATGAGCGGCTCGCCGGCGCGCACGTGGTCGCCCTTGCGCACGTACACGTCAAAGCCCGCCCCGCGCAGGCTCACGCTGTCGAGCCCCACGTGCAGCAGCACCTCCGCGCCGTTCTCGCCCTTGATGAGCAGGGCGTGCTTGGTCTTGACGTCGGCCACCACCGTGCCGGAGACCGGCGAGAACGCCACGTCGCCCTCCGGGCGGACGCCCACGCCGCAGCCGAGCATGCCCTGGGAGAACGCGGGGTCGCTCACCTCCCTGAGCGGGACCACGCGGCCCGAGACGGGGGCGTGGATGGCCCGGGGATCGGCCTCGTCGCCCTTGAGGACGGGCTCGGGCCGCCGCTTTGGCGTCGCGACGGGAAGCGGCAGACGCACACGGCTCAGCTTGTCGAACAGACCCACGCTCAGAAGACCTTTCGGTGAGAGGCGCCCCGGGGGACGGGCTCACGGATACACATACCGGAATATTGTAGCCCTCCCGGCCGCGCGCGCCAAAGCGCCCTGCGACCTCCTCGCGGCGTGCGCACACGTTGGGCCCCAGAGCGTTCGTATTGACGGGAGCTTCTCGGCCGCTCCCGTTAATACGAACGAAATCGCGACAAAACCGTTCGTTTTGACGGGACCTCTCGCCGCCGGGCGCGTGAGGGCCGGCAAGGGGACGCCCACGCCCCCGCGGGCGTTCTGGTAGAATCTCCCCTGCGAGGTGGGCCAGGCGACCGCGGGGCGCGCGAGCGATCGCGCGCCATGAGGAAAGTCCGGGCTCCACAGGGCAGGAAGCCGGCTAACGGCCGGGCGGGGTGACCCGACGGAAAGCGCCGCAGAAAAGAAGACTCCCGCTGCCCGCTTGGCGGGTGAGAGAAAAGCTGAAACGGTGGTGTAAGAGACCACCAGCACCTCGGCAACGGGGTGGCTTGGCAAGCCCCTTCCGGAGCAAACGCAAATAGGAGCGCCATGGTGTGGCCCGCACCGCGCTCGGGTTGCGCGCTCGAGGCGACCGGTGACGGCCGTCCTAGATAAATGGCCGCCCACGACAGAACCCGGCTTATCGGCCCACCTCGCACCTTCTCCGCGCCCGCGCGCGATCCCCTACACACAAGCGAACATGTGTCTGGCCCCTGTGCTACCCTCGTCTCAAACAGACGTTCGATTTCAGGGAGGCGGGCCGATGGCCGAGAAGGACCGGGTGCCGGGACCGGCCGGCGAGGTGGCGCGCTGCGCCGACGCCGTCGCGTGGGCCGCGCGGAGCGGGCCGGTGCTGCTCGCCTGCGCGCCGGGCCCGGTGGGCGTGGTCGCGTCGGCGGGCGTGGGCTATCTCGCGCACGTGGGCGCCCGCGAGCTGGAGCTGTGCCGCGACGACGCCTGCCGGCCCCGCTCCGGGCAGACGGCGCTCGGGGCGCTCGACGACGGGGACCGCGAGGTGGTCGCGCTCGCGCGTCGCGTCGCGCGCGGCTTCGCGGCCGCGGCGGGGCGCGAGGCGGCGCGGCGGGCGCTGCTCGCCTGCACGGCGGACGACGACGCCGCGCCCGAGGCGGTCCACCGCTACCTGCGCCTGGGGTTCGCCGAGCCCCGAGCGCCCCTCGCCCGCCCCGCGGACGAGCGCGTGCGCGAGGTGGGCCGCCGCGCGCAGGAGGGCGCGGCCGAGCTCGCGCAGGTGCGGCGCTTCGCGCGCTTCTCGCCGCGGCGCGACTCCTCGTTCGTGGCCGTGGTGGCTCCCTCCGCCAACGTGCTGCCCCTCGCCGGCGGCCACTTCGCGCGCCTCATGGCGGCCGAGCGCTTCTGCCTGGTGGACCCACGTCACCGCATGGCGCTCTTCCACGAGCGCCACGGCGCGCGCTGCTGCGCGGTGCGGCTCGACGAGCGGCTGGCGCGGGGCCTCGTGGGGACGAGCTCGGACGAGCTGGCCGAGAACGGCCGCGCGGTGCGCGCGCTCTGGGGGTGCCTGCGCGACCACGTGAGCCGGCCCGGGCGCGGCGCGGACGCGCTCGGGATCGAGCTCGAGACCACGCGCGTCACGGGCGGGTGAGGCGCGCGGGCGGCGCCGGGTCGTCGCGACAAGAGGGCGCCCCGGGTCCCGCGCGGGGACCCGGGGCGCTCGTCAGGCGAGGCTTGGGGCTCGAAGGCCTAGTCGAGGTCGCCGAACTCGGCCGCATTCACGGCCGGGGCGGGCGTGGGGATGGGCGCCACGGGCGCGGCCGCGGCGGGGCTCACGGACGCGGTGCTGCCGGCAGCGGAGCCGGTGGGCGCCGAGGCGAGGCTCGCCTGCGCCGGGAACACGGCCTCGGCGTCGTCCATGAAGTGCTGCAGGAGCTTCTTGTACTCGCCGCGGAACTCCTCGCGGGAGGCCTTGAGGCGGTCGATCTCGTCGAGCTCGTTCTGCTTCTCGGCGAGGGCCTGGCGGATGACCTCGCGGGCCTTGGCGTCGGCCTCGTTGCGGATGCGGTCGGCGTTCTCGCGGGCCTCGGCCAGCAGCTTGTCGGCCGACTGCTGGGCCACGATGAGCACCTGGGAGATCTGGCGCTCGGAGGCCGAGAGGTCAGCGGCCGGGGCGGGCGCGGGCACCGGGGCGGGCGCGGCGGCGCCGCGCTCCTCGAGGCTCGCGACCTGCGCCTGAGCGGCGCTGAGCTGCTGCTCGGTGGAGGTCAGGCGACCCTTGAGGTCGGCGATCTTCTGGAGCATCGCGTCGACCTCGGAGGAGAGCTGCTCGAGGAAGGCGTCGACCTCGTCGGTGTCGTAGCCGTGCTTGGAGGGAGAGAAGGTCTGCTGTTCGATGTCTGCGGGTGTGATAGCCATTCCATGTCCCTTTCGATCGTTGGGGGGCGCCGCGGGTCACGCGCCCGTCCTTACCTGATTTTACAAGAGCAGCGAGAGCACCAGCCGCTCGATGACGCCGAGAATCAAGATGGCCACAACTGGCGAGAAGTCCACGCCGCCGAGCGGCGGGATGAAGCGCCGGAAGAGGTTGAGGTACGGGCACACGAGCGTGCCGACGGCCCCGCGCAAATCGTCCACGAGCGAGCCCGGACGGATGGGGAACCACGACATCAGGCACCAGACCACGATCAGGACCTCGTAGATCTGGAAGAGCCGCTGAACGAGCACGACGAGCTGATAGAGACCCATGGCTTCCTCCCCCGGGACCCTATCCCAGCTCGCGGGTGCGCTCGAGGGCCGCGTCGACGGCCGCGTATGAGCCCGAGACGAGCGCCGGCTCGAGGGCGTAGAGCGCCGCGGCGGTGGTCCCGCCCGGTGACGTCACACCCTCCAGGTATTCCCTCGGATGGGCTCCCCCATTCACGAGCTGCTCGGCGGTCCCCCGCATCGTGGCCTCGACCATGCGCCGGCAGGCCGCGGCGGGCAGGCCCGCGCGGATCCCGGCGCGCGTGAGCGCGTCCACGAAGAGGGCGAAGAACGCCGGGGAGCAGCCCGCGACCACCGCGGCCACGTCGAGCTGGTCCTCGCGCATGATCTCGGCCACGCCGAGCGCCGAGAAGAGCGCGCGCACGAGCTCGGCGTCGCCGGGCGCGGCCGACGCGCCCGCCGCGACGGCCGTGGCGCCGGAGCGCACGGCCACGGGCAGGTTGGGCATCGCCCGCACGACGCGCGCGCCGGGCAGGGCCACCTCGAGCGTCGCCAGCGTCACGCCCGCGGCGACCGACACCACGAGGCGCCCCGCCGCGTCCGGCGCGACGGAGGCCATGGTCGCGGGCAGGACCTGCGGCTTCACGGCGAGCACCACCACGTCGGGCCCCTCGGCCATCAGGGACCGCTCGTCGGCGAAGGTGCGGATGCCCAGCTCGGCCAGGCCGTCGCGGCGCTCGGCGTGGTGGTCGGCCACGAGCGTGCGCGCCGCGTCCGTCGCGCCGGAGCCCACCAGGCCGCGGGCCACCGAGCCGCCCATCGACCCGCCGCCGACGATGCCGACCGTGCCCGCGAACTTCTCGCCCACGTCGACCCCCTACCTCGTCAGCTCGCCGTCGGCGACGAGCTTGTCGATGTCGGCCTGCGAGAGGTCCACGCCGGCGGGCAGCACGCAGAAGACGCGGTCGCCCAGCTCGCGGACCTCGCCGTCGACGCCGTACGAGAAGCCGAAGCAGAAGTCGAGGATGCGCTTGGCGCACTCGATGTTGGTGTTCCTGAACGAGACGACCACGGGCTGGTTGGTGCGCACGCGCCTCACGACGGTCTGCACGTCGTCGTAGCTGACGGGCTTGAGCACGTAGGGCGGCAGCTGCCCGGAGCTCACGCGCTGGGGAGACGCGCTCACCGGCGCCGTGACCTGCGTGGGCTGCTCGTAGGCATAGGAGCTCGCCTGGCGGGGCGGCTCGGGCGCGGCCACCGGCGTGGGGTCGGCGTAGCTGCGCGCGGGCGGCTGCTGGGCGGCCACCGGGCGGCCGGAGCGCGTGTAGACCGAGACGCTCTCGGCCTCGGGGCGCGGCGTGGTGCCGAGCAGGTGCCCGCTCGAGCCCGTGTCACGGCGGCGGGAGTCGCGGTCGCGCTGGTAGCCGTCGTCCTCGTAGGACTCGTCCTCGTAGTAGTCGTCGTCGTAGTAGCCGTCGTCGGACCCGCCGCGCAGGCGGTCCTTGATCGAATCGAGGAAGCTCATGTCCATCCTCCTTCTCCCTGCGCCCGACGGGCGCGAGCGTACATCACCTCAGGGCGTAGCCCTGGTCGAACACGCAGCGGCCCAGCCGCACGAGGGTCGAGCCCTCCTCCACGGCGATCTCGAAGTCGTCGCTCATGCCGCACGAGAGCACCGGCAGCGGCAGGCCCGTGCGGCCGCGCAGCTCCTCGGCGAGCTCCCGCAGGCCCGAGAAGGTCCGGCGGGCGGCGTCCGGGTCGCCGGCCGGGGCCATCGTCATGAGGCCGCGCACCGCGATGCCCGGCAGCGCGCAGAGGCGCTCGGCGGCCTCGCGCAGCTCGTCGGGCGCGAGGCCCGACTTGGACGCCTCGCCGGAGACGTTGGTCTCGAGCAGGACGTCGGCCACGATGCCGCGGGTCTCGCAGCGCGTGGAGACGGCCTCGGCCAGGTGCTCCGAGCTGATGGAGTGGATCAGGCGCACCCGGCCGATGACCTGGTTGATCTTGTTCGTCTGCAGGTTGCCGATCATGTCGAAGCACACCGGCGGCTCGCCCGACGCCTCGATCGCGGCGACCTTGCGCGAGAGCTCCTGCGGGCGGTTCTCGCCGAAGACGCCCCAGGCCGCGCGCCGCGCGGCGAGGACCGCGCCCGCGTCCACGGTCTTGGAGACCGCGATGGCCTCGACGTCACCGGCGTCGCGCCCGGCGCGCGCCGCGGCGGCGGCGATGCGGCGGAGGATCTCGTGGTGGCGCATGGCGAGAAAGTACTCGTAGGATGCGGGGTCGAGCTCGTCCATCAGGCTGCCTCCTCCCCTCTCAGACACGCCAGCGCGCCGTGGCGCCCGCAGACGCCGCCCGACGCGCGGTACGAGAAGAACCGGTCGGTGCGGCTGGCGGTCGACTCCTCCCAGACGGCCACCCGCGTCTCGGCCACGCCCGCGTCTGCGAGCGCGGCGCGCACGGCGGCCGCGAGGTCGAGGTTCCTCTCGCCGACCACCACGTCGGGCCCGAACTCGGCCGAGAAGCGCGCGGCCAGCTCGGGCGAGACCTCGTAGTCGACCGCGCCGACGTGCGGGCCCACGTAGGCGCTCAGCCGGTCGGGCGTCGCGCCCGCCTGCGCGCAGAGCTCGCGCGCGGCCACGGCGGCCACGCGCGCGACGGTGCCGCGCCAGCCCGAGTGCGCCACGGCGAAGCCGCCCGGGCACGTGATCACCACGGGCACGCAGTCCGCAAAGCACACGAGCACGGGCACGCCCTGCGCGGTGCAGACCACCACGTCGGCGCCCCGCGCGGCCTCGGCGCGGGCGCGCGCGAGCCCGGCGGCGTCGGACGCGCGCACGTGCGCGACGTCCGTGCCGTGGACCTGGTGCGGGCACACCAGGTTGTCGAGGGACGCATCGACGCCAAGCGCCGCCAGCGCGCGCCGGCGGTTCTCGGCCACCCGCGCCGGGTCGTCGCCGCAGCGGCTCCCCAGGTTGAGCGAGGCGTAGGCGCCCTCGCTCACCCCGCCGGTGCGCTCGGTGAACGCGAACGCGACCCCGTCCGCGGCCCGCGGGTCGCGGATCAGGGTCACGTCGCCCGTCTGCTGTCGCGTGAGCGCGGGCATCGCTAGAGGCGGCTGCGCTTGAGGAAGTCGGGGATGTCGAACTCCTTGTCGTTGGAGGACGAGGAGGACGCAGAGGCCGGGCGGCTCACGTTGATCGGCATGGTGGCCGGCTTCTGCGAGGCCGGCACGGTCGGGGCCGGGCGCGCGGCCGGGCGCGTCATCGTGGGCAGCGACTGCTGCACGTTGGCGTCGTTGAAGCCGGTGGCGATGACGGTCACGCGGACCTGGTCGCCCAGCGACTCGTCCACCACGGTGCCGAAGATGATGTTGGCCTCGGGGTCGACGTTCTTGGCCACGAGGTCGGCCGCGTCGTTGATCTCCTGGATGCCGAGGTCCTTGTTGCCGGCGATCGAGAGCAGCACGCGCGTGGCGCCGTCGATCGAGCTCTCGAGCAGGCGGCTGGAGATGGCCTCCTCGGCCGCGTCGGTGGCGCGGTTGTCGCCGGAGGCGGTGCCGATGCCCATCATGGCCGTGCCCGCGCCCTTCATGATCGTGCAGACGTCGGCGAAGTCGAGGTTGATGAGGCCCGGGACCGTGATGAGGTCGGTGATGCCCTGGGTGCCCTGGCACAGCACGTCGTCGGCCATGCGGAAGGCCTCGAGCATCGTGGTCTTCTTCTCGGAGAGGTCGAGCAGGCGGTCGTTGGGGATCACGATGAGCGTGTCGACGTTCTCCGAGAGGTTGCGGATGCCCTCGGTGGCCGAGCTGTAGCGCTTGCGGCCCTCGAAGGTGAACGGCTTGGTGACCACGCCCACGGTGAGGGCGCCCACGTCGTTCTTGGCGATGTCGGCCACCACGGGCGCGGCGCCCGTGCCGGTGCCGCCGCCCTCGCCGGCGGTGATGAAGACCATGTCGGAGCCGGCGAGCGCCGCCTTGATCTCGTCGCGGGAGTCCTCGGCGGCCTCCTTGCCGACCTCGGGGTTGGCGCCGGCGCCCAGGCCCTTGGTGATGTCGGTGCCGATGTGCACCTTGATGTCGGCGTCGGAGATCGCGAGCGCCTGCGCGTCGGTGTTGACGGCAACGAACTCGACGCCGCGGATGCCCTCCTCGATCATGCGGTTCACCGCGTTGGTGCCGCCGCCGCCCACGCCCACGACCTTGATCACGGCGAGGTAGTTGCTGAGGGTGTCGGTGTCCTTGATCATCGTGTCCTCCTTGTTGCCCTTCTGCTGCGTTGGGACCTTCTCGTGCACATCCGAGCCTCGTCCCCGCGCAGGTGAACCAAACCCTAAAGGTCAGGTTAAACTCGACGCTTGGGATAAAGCGACGTATCTTGGCACACTTGGGGCTCGCTCGTCAAACAGTTTGACGAAATCGTGAAGAGGGCCGGTCGGCGGCCGCGTCACTGCCCGTCAGCGGGGGTCGAGCCGCCGTCTGTGGAGCCGTCCGAGCCGGCGTCCGCGGTCCCGTCCGAGCCGGCGTCGGAGCCCGCGTCCGTGCCGGCGTCCGCGTCCGTCTGGCCGCCCGAGACCGAGACGCCCTGCCCCGCCTGGACGTTGTCGGAGGACACCTCGCGGAAGGAGGGCGCCGAGGTCACGCGGACGTTGATGAGCACCACGCTGCCCGGGTACTGCTCGAGGTAGCCCTCGACGATCGCCTCCTTGGTGGCGATCTCGTCGGCGGAGCCGAGCGAGACCTCCACGCCGTTGGCGAGCACGCACGAGACGTTGTCGGCCGAGGGGGCGGAGTAGCACACCACCTGGGAGGCGAAGTCGTCCGAGAAGCCCTCGCGGAACCGCTGCACGGCGTCGAGCACGTCGTCGGTGGCCGGGGAGCCGGCGACCGGGTCGACCGTGGAGGGCACGTCGGTCACGAGCAGGCAGCCCTTGTCCTGGGCGATGGCGAGGGCGGCGTCGTTGACCGACTGCCCGTCGGCGGCCTGGACGGGCACGGGCTCGATCCAGGTCCCGGCGTCGCCGAGGTACCACGCCATCGAGCCGGAGCTCATGACCACGAGCATGTCGGGGACCTGCTCCTGGATCGAGATCCTGAGCGTGTTGGGGAACGCGCGGTCGAAGCTGACCGACCCCACCCAGGGGTTCTTCCTGAGCTCGGCCTCGATCGAGGAGGTGTCCACGTTGAGCAGCGTCGCGCCGGCGGGGACGCGCGCGAGGTTCTGCACGTCCTCGGCCGAGATGTGCTCGGTGGGCTCGTAGTCGATCGAGGTGATGCGGAAGACGGAGGAGTCGCGCAGCGCGAAGAGCGCGACGAGGGCCACCACGGCGAGCGCCGCGAGCGCGCCGACGGCGAGAAGGACGACGCGCGCGAGGTTCGCGCGCTGGTGGCGCTGGCGCCGCTCGGCCGGGGCCTGCGGCGCCTGGGCGCGCCGGCGCCCGCGCGCGGCGGGGCGCGGACGGG
>NZ_CBIFYV010000012.1:0-4226 GCF_966187215.1 Thermophilibacter sp. | reverse complement strand
GAACCTGCTCGTGGGCCCCGACGCCGACTGCATGCGGCTCGACGCCTTTCTCGCCGCCGGCGCTGGGATGCCTAGCCGTTCGGCGTGCGCACGCCTCGTGGAGGGCGGCTCGGTCACGATCAACGAGACCCCCGCCACCTCCAAGTCCGAGCGCGTCCTTCTCGGCGACCGCGTGCGCGCGCTCGTGGATGAGCCGGAGCCCCAGGCGGGCCCGCTCGCGCCCAATCCCTACATCCCGCTCGACATCCGCTATGAGGACGACCACCTGATCGTGCTCTCCAAGCAGGAGGGCCTGGTCTGCCACCCGAGCCCGGGCCACATCGACGACACGCTCGCCAACGCGCTCGTGGCGCACTGCGGCTACGCCCACCTGGGGATGCTCCAGGGCGAGGAGCGTCCCGGCATCGTGCACCGCCTCGACATGGACACCTCCGGGCTCATGGTGGCGGCCAAGGACGACGCCACGCAGAGGGCGCTGCAGGACCTCATCCGCCTGCGCGTGCTCGACCGCCGCTACGTGGCGCTCGCGCACGGACCGATCGCCCACGACGAGGGGACCATCGAGACGGGCATCGCGCGCTCGACGCGCGACCGCCTCCGCATGGCGGTCAGCGACGCCCCGGGCGCGCGCGAGGCCATCACCACCTTCCGCGTGCTCGAGCGCTTCGAGGCGGGCCGGCGCGACGAGGGCTACACGCTCGTGGAGTGCCACCTCTACACCGGGCGCACGCACCAGATCCGCGTCCACATGCGCCACGTGGGGCACCCGCTCGTGGGGGACCAGCTCTACGGGCGCGGCGACGACCGGCTCAACCTGGGCCTGCGCCGGCAGTTCCTCCACTCGTGGCGCATCGCCTTCGAGCACCCGATTTCGGGTGAGAAGATAGAGCTTCGCGACTCGCTGCCGGACGACCTCGCCGATGTACTAGAATCGCTGGGCGAAAGGTCCCTGGGGCGCACGCCGGCGGGCGAGAGGATCTGCCCGCTGCTCGTCCCCGGCGGGCGCGGATAAGCGACGCGAGGGGTGGCCCCATGGAGTTCAACCGCTTCGGTCTCACGCCGATCGTCATATTCAACTTCATCATCTGGCTCTTCTACACGCTGACCTACCTCTACCAGGTCTTCTACACGCTCCGCGTGCTCTTCAGGGGCATGGTCAAGCTGCCTAAGGCCAAGCGGAGGCACTGCTACGCCTTCGTGATCGCCGCCCACAACGAGGAGGCCGTCATCGGCAACCTCGTGCGCTCGATCCTCTCGCAGGACTACCCCCGCGAGCTCATGGACGTGTTCGTGGTCTGCGACGCCTGCACCGACGGTACCCATGCGGCCGCCGAGGAGGCCGGCGCCGTGGCATGGGACCGCAACGACCTTGCGCGGCGCGGCAAGAGCTGGGCGCTCGACTACGGCTTCGACCGCATCCTCAGCGAGTACGGCGACAAGTACGAGGCGTTCGTCGTCTTCGACGCCGACAACCTCGTCTCGCGGGACTACATCTCCGTCATGAACCAGGCCTTCGACGCGGGTTACCTCGTCTGCACCGGCTACCGCAACTCCAAGAACTTCGACTCCAGCTGGATCAGCTCCGCCTACGCGATCTGGTTCATGCGCGAGGCCAAGTACCTCAACAACGCGCGCATGATGAGCGGCACGAGCTGCGCCATCTCGGGCTCGGGCTGGTACGTCTCGGCGAGCATCGTGCGCGGCATGCACGGGTGGGCCTTCCACACCCTCACTGAGGACATCCAGTTCTCCACGTTCTGCAGCGCCAACAACGTCCAGATCGGCTACGCCCCGGCCGTCTTCTACGACGAGCAGCCCGTCACCTTCAAGGCGTCGTGGACCCAGCGCCTGCGCTGGACCAAGGGCTTCTACGAGGTGTTCTTCTCGTATGTGCGCGACCTCGTCAAGGGCATCTCCAAGGGGCACTTCGCGAGCTACGACATGCTGATGACCATCGCACCCGCGAACTTCCTCACGCTGCTGTCGTTCTTCGTGAACGCCACCTACCTGATCATCGGCCTGCTGAGCCACGGCTTCATCGCCACCCGCAGCGAGCTCGACATGTGCGTGGGCTCGCTCGTGATGACGTTCGTGTCGATGTACGTCTCGTTCTTCGTGATCGGCCTCATCACCACGATCTCCGAGCGCAGGAACATCCACGCCAAGCAGCGCTGGCGCATCATAACCAACGTCTTCACGTTCCCGATCTTCGAGATGACCTACATCCCCATCAACGTGGTCGCCCTGTTCAAGAAGGTGGAGTGGGTCCCCACCAAGCACGACATCGCGGTCAACGTCGACGACATCGTGGGAGACAACGTGTAGCCGTCCCGCGTCTCGGCGAGCGGGCGCGTGCGCTCCGCGAGCGGATGTTACAATGACGTGACGCTTGGTTGAAGACAGTCGCGCGCGGTCGAAAGGAGACACGTCAGATGGCAACGTTCTTCGAGGGGGAGTCCCACACCTTTTCCGAGTACCTGCTCGTCCCCGGCTACTCCTCGGCGGAGAACATACCCGCCAACGTGTCGCTCAAGACTCCGCTCGTGAGGTTCAAGCGCGGCGAGGAGCCCTCGATCAGCCTCAACATCCCCATGGTCTCGGCCATCATGCAGTCCGTCTCGGGCGTGGACATGGGCGTGGCGCTCGCCATGGAGGGCGGCCTCGCCTTCATCTACGGCAACCAGACCCCCGGCTCCGAGGCCGCCATGGTCAGGGCCGTCAAGGACTTCAAGGCCGGCTTCGTCCAGTCCGATTCCACCCTCACCCCGAGCATGACGATGGAGCAGGTCATGGACCTCAAGGCCCGCACCGGCCACTCCACCATGCCCGTCACCGACGACGGCACGGCGCACGGCAAGCTCCTCGGCATCGTGACGAGCCGCGACTACCGCCCCACGCGCGACGACCACTCGATGAAGGTCTCCGAGTTCATGACCCCGCGCGAGCGCCTCATCGTGGGAGACAAGGACATCACGCTCAAGCGCGCCAACGACGTCATCTGGGAGAACAAGCTCAACGCCCTGCCCGTGGTGGACGACAACGACCACCTCATGGGCATCGTCTTCCGCAAGGACTACGACCAGCACAAGTCCAACCCCGAGGAGCTTCTCGACGCCAACAAGCGCTACATGGTGGGCGCGGGCATCAACACGCGCGACTACGCGGAGCGCGTGCCGCTTCTGGTCGAGGCCGGCGCCGACGTGCTGTGCATCGACTCCTCCGAGGGCTTCTCCGAGTGGCAGAAGCGCACGATCGAGTGGATCCGCGCCAACTACGGTGACACCGTCAAGGTGGGCGCCGGCAACGTGGTGGACGCCGACGGCTTCCGCTTCCTGGCCGACTGCGGTGCCGACTTCGTGAAGGTGGGCATCGGCGGCGGCTCGATCTGCATCACGCGCGAGACCAAGGGCATCGGCCGCGGCCAGGCCTCCGCGGTCATCGACGTGTGCCGCGCGCGCGACGAGTACTTCGAGGAGACCGGCGTCTACGTGCCCGTGTGCTCCGACGGCGGCATCGTCTACGACTACCACATGACGCTCGCGCTGGCCATGGGTGCCGACTTCATGATGCTCGGGCGCTACTTCGCGCGCTTCGACGAGTCGCCCACCGAGCGCGTCAACGTCAACGGCCAGTACATGAAGGAGTACTGGGGCGAGGGCTCCGCGCGCGCCCGCAACTGGCAGCGCTACGACCAGGGCGGCGCCACCAAGCTCGGCTTCGTCGAGGGCGTGGACTCCTACGTGCCCTACGCCGGCTCGCTCAAGGAGGGCGTGCGCAACACGCTCTACAAGATCAAGTCCACGATGTGCAACTGCGGCGCGCTCAACATCAAGGAGCTGCAGCAGAAGGCGCGCCTGACGCTCGTGAGCTCCACCTCCATCGTCGAGGGCGGCGCGCATGACGTCGTGGTCAAGGACTCCCAGCACAGCGTGAGCTACCGGTAGCGCCCGGCCGGAGAGAGTCGATTTGCGGCCCCGGTGCCCCAGCGGCCCCGGGGCCGCTTTCTGCGCCTTCCGGGCGTCTCGCACTTTGTCCGGAGCCGCTCGTGCACATGCGTCAGGTTGCTGCGTGTGCATGTCTTGGGTTCCGGCCGGCTCCCCCTCATGGCCGCCCGTTCCGTGCACATGCGTCGATGTGGCGTATGTGCACGTCTTGGTTCCCATCCGGAAGGCCATTATGGCCGACCGTCTCACTCACATGCATAAGAGTGCCGCAGGTGCACGGCA
>NZ_CBIFYV010000011.1:0-10017 GCF_966187215.1 Thermophilibacter sp. | reverse complement strand
GGACCAGGCCGTCGATGCCGCCGAGGTCCACGAAGGCGCCGAAGTCCACGATTGAGGAGACGGTGCCCTTGAGGCGCATGCCGACCTTGAGCTTGGAGAGGATCTCCTGGCGCTCGGCCTTGCGGGCCTCCTCGAGGACCACGCGGCGGGACAGGACCACGTTGTTGCGGTTGCGGTCCATCTCGATGACGCGGGCCTCGATGCGGGTGCCGAGGTAGGCGTTGAGGTCCTTGACGCGACGGAGGTCGACGAGCGAGGCGGGCAGGAAGCCGCGCAGGCCGATGTCGAGGATCAGGCCGCCCTTGACGACCTCGATGACCTCGCCCTCGACGGTCTCGCCGGACTGGAACTTCTCCTCCACGCGGTTCCAGGCGCGCTCGTACTCGGCGCGCTTCTTGGACAGGACCAGGCGGCCCTCCTTGTCCTCCTTCTGGAGGACAAGTGCCTCGATCTCGTCGCCGAGGTGGACGACCTCGGCCGGGTTGATGTCCTTGCGGATGGAGAGCTCGCGGGACGGGATGACACCCTCGGACTTGTAGCCGATGTCAAGCAGGACCTCGTCGCGCTCAATCTTCACGACGGTGCCGGTGACGAGGTCGCCCTCGTCGAAGTCGGTGACGGTGCCGTCGATGAGGTTGCTCATCTCCTCGTCGGAGATGTCGTCCAGCGCGAAGATGGACGAGTTCTGAATCTCACTCAAAAGTGGACCCCTTTCGAACCAAACGGGGCCCCGGTCGTCATGGTCGCTGCCTGCAGTGCCCGCAAAACAACCCAGGCGTCTACGTGGAAACTTACATGCTCTCGGGGGCCGACAGATACGGTTGTACGGGCGGGTGCCCATACGGGCAGAAGGATAGCCTTTTTCGCGAGACCATTTCAAGCTTCAGCGCGTATTATTTTCCACGTAGCGTCCCGTTCATGCCAGGCACACATCCCCGCGCGAGAGGAGGTCCGCCGTGATCCGCGCCGTGCTCTTCGACCTCGACGACACGCTGCTGCGCCTCAACCTGGCTGCCTTCGTCGCGCGCCACGCGGCGGGACTCTCGGGGCTGCTCGGCCGGGCCGCGCGCATGAGCCCCGCTCGCGTGGCGGCCGCCTACGGCCGGGCCCTTCTCGCGATCGACGACCAGTCCCGCACCGACTCGCTCACCAACGAGCAGCTCTTCGACCAGGTGTTCCGCGAGCGCTGCGGCATCCCGCTCGACGACCCCGCGATCGCCGACCTCGTGGAGTGCTACGAGCGCACCGTGGTGCCCGGCTTCGCCGGCGGCATCGTGGCCGCGCGGCCCCAGGAGGGCGCGCGCGAGGCCGTGGAGGCCGTCTGGCACCAGGGGCTCGTCTGCGCGCTCGCCACCAACCCGACCTTCTCGCTGACCTGCGACCGGGCGAGAATGGCCTGGGCCGGCGTGAGCGAGGAGGACTTCGCGCTGGTCTCCACGATCTCCAACTCCACGCGCTCCAAGCCGAGCGCCCGCTACTACCAGGAGTTCTGCAATCAGCTGGGCGTGCGCGTGGAGGAGTGCCTGATGGTGGGCAACGACGCCACGCGCGACTTCGCCCGGCCCGACTGCGGGCTGCGCACCGCCTACGTGGGGCACGCCCGCCCGCGCCGCGCGGTCTGGCGCGGGCCCCTGTCGCGCCTCGCGCGCGAGCTGCCCGAGCTGGTGCGCCGCCTCGACGAGGCGGAGGCCGCGGGCCGGTAGCCGCAGCCGGCGCCGGGCGCGGGCGTCACGCCACGCCGTAGCCGGCCGCCGCCACGGCCGCGCGGGCGGCGGGCTCGTCGAGCGGGTCCTTGGAGCGCACGAGCGCGGTTCCCGCGGCGAGGTCGACCTCCGCCCAGGTCCCGCCCAGGCCGTCGAGCGCCGCGGCCACGCGCGCGGCGCACCGCTCGCAGGTCATCCCCGTCACGCGCAGGGTCGTCTCGTAGGGGTAGTGGGCCGGGTCAGTGTCGGCGGGTCGCGGCGCGCGCACGGGCGCGGCGTCGCGCGCGGCCCCGCTGCAGCAGTCGCGCGTGCCGCGGGCCGACCCCCAGAACCTCCGCAGGCCCATGGCCGCCACCGCGAGCACCGCCACCACGATCGCCACGTCAGCCGGACCCATCGACCCCACGCCCCTCTCGTCGCGTGCCTTTAGTTAGCCATAGCTTACTACTTCAACGAGAACGCGGGCCGATCATCCTAGCGATACGAGCGCTTTGGGCCCCCGAAGCGTGCGCATGAGCGGGAGCTCTGGAGAAGCTCCCGACCAAACGCACGGTCTGAGGCCAAAAGCGTGCGCATGAGCGGGAGCAACGCACCCGCACTGCCCCGCAGCCGCCCAGCCGCGCGCGACAAAAGGGCCGCCCCGCGCTCGGGGGGATGCGCGGAGCGGCCCAGACGGGAAGAGGTCGTGTGACGAGCGCTACACCCAGAAGAGCATCTCGTTGTAGGTCGGGACGGGCCAGTAGTCGGCGCCGCAGACCTTCTCCATGCCGTCGACGGCGGCGCGCAGCTCCTCCATCGCCGGGATGACGTCGTCGCGGTAGCCGTCGCACTGGGCCTGCGGGTCGTCGATGGCCTGCACCGCGGCGTTCTTGGCCTCGAGCGCCTCGGTGGCGTCGTGGATGGCCGAGATGCCCTCGGTGATGGTGCGGGCCAGGTCCTTCTCCACGGGCGCGTCGATGCCGACCTCGGCCTTGGTGGCCACGGAGGTGGCCAGGTCGCCCGAGTACTCGGAGAGCGCGGGCACGTACAGGCTGCGGGCCATGTGGACCATCGTGTTGGCCTCGATGTTGAGCAGCTTGGCGTACTGCTCGGCCTTGGAGACGTAGCGGGCGCGCAGCTCGGCCTCGTCGAGCACGTGGTACTTCTCGTAGAAGGCCACGGTCTCGGGCTTGACCATCACGGGCAGCGCGTCGGGCGTGCTCTTGAGGTTGGGCAGCCCGCGGCGCTCGGCCTCGGCCTCCCACTCCTCGGAGTAGCCGTTGCCCTCGAAGATCACGCGCTGGTGGTCGCGCAGCGTGTGGCGCACCCAGCGCAGGGCCACCGTGGTGAACTCCTCGGCCGGCACGCCCTCGAGCTTGGTCGCGAAGCGGTCGCACTGCTCGGCCACCGCGGTGTTGAGCACCACGTTGGGGTCGGAGAGGTTCTGCTGGCTGCCACACATGCGGAACTCGAACTTGTTGCCCGTGAACGCGAACGGCGAGGTGCGGTTGCGGTCGGTGTTGTCGCGCAGGACGCGCGGAAGGGCGGGCACGCCCAGGTCCATGCGCTCGGACTCGTGGTCCTCGGGCTCCTCCTTGTTGATGAGGGCCTCGACGATGGCGTCGAGCTCGTCGCCCAGGAAGACGGAGATGATGGCCGGGGGCGCCTCGTTGGCACCCAGACGGTGGTCGTTGCCGGCCGAGGCGACGCTCATGCGCAGCAGGTCGGCGTGCTCGTCGACGGCGGCCACGAGTGCGGCGAGAAACACCAGGAACTGCAGGTTCTCGCTCGGAACCGCGCCCGGCTCGAGCAGGTTGGTGTCGTCGGCGCAGATGGACCAGTTGTTGTGCTTGCCCGAGCCGTTGACGTACTCGAAGGGCTTCTCGTGCTCGAGGCAGGCCAGGCCGTGACGGGTGGCCAGGAGCTTGAGCTTCTCCATCGTGAGGAGGTTGTCGTCGATGGCGAGCGACCCCTGCTCGAAGATCGGGGCGAGCTCGTGCTGGGACGGGGCGACCTCGTTGTGCTTGGTCTTGGCCGGCACGCCGAGCTTCCAGAGCTCGTCGTCGACCTCCTTCATGAACTCGTTGACCGTCGGGCGGATGGTGCCGAAGTAGTGCTCCTCGAGCTCCTGGCCCTTGACCGGCTCGCAGCCGAACAGCGTGCGGCCCGTGAGGACGAGGTCGGGGCGCTTCTCGTAGTCCTCCTCCTTGATGAGGAAGTACTCCTGCTCGGGGCCGATGGTGGTGAAGACGCGCTTGGGCTCGCGGCCGAAGAGCTTCAGGACGCGCTTGGCCTGCGTCTCGAGGGCGACCTGCGAGCGCAGCAGCGGCGTCTTCTTGTCGAGGGCCTCACCGGTGTAGGAGATGAAGGCCGTGGGGATGCAGAGGACCTCGTCCTTGATGAAGGCCGGGCTCGTGGGGTCCCAGGCGGTGTAGCCGCGGGCCTCGAAGGTGGCGCGCAGGCCGCCGGACGGGAAGCTCGACGCGTCGGGCTCGCCCTGGACGAGCTCCTTGCCCGAGAAGGACATGAGCACGGTGCCGTCGCTCTTGGGGGTGATGAAGCTGTCGTGCTTCTCGGACGTGATGCCGGTGAGCGGCTGGAACCAGTGCGCGAAGTGCGTGGCGCCCTTCTCGAGCGCCCACTCCTTCATCGCGTGCGCGACCTCGTTGGCGATGTCGAGGTCCAGCGGCTTGCCCTCGTCGATGACCTGGCGAAGCTCCTTGTACGTGGGCTTGGGGAGCCGCTCCTGCATCACGGCGTCCGTGAACAGCAGGCTGCCGTACTCCTCGGTGACCTTGTCCTTTGCCATGTGCGCCCCTTCTCTTCGGTGTGCGTGGCCTGGCTACGAGCTGTTACTGTACGGCGTCATTGTTTCACAGCCGTTGCGCCCGCGTGACGCACGGGGCGACGCTTTGTTGCGACTGTGTGCGCCGGGACGGGCGGCGGCCGGGCGCGCCGGGCGGGCGCGGGCGCTTCTCGCCTACAATCGGGTGAGCAAGCGACGAGAGGAACCCCATGGCCGACACCGCCACCCGCACCATCGCCGTCATCGACGGCAACTCGCTCATGCACCGCGCCTTCCACGCGATCCGCCAGCCCATGACCGCTCCGGACGGCCGCGCGACCAACGCGCTGTTCGGCTTCTTCAACATGTTCATCAAGCTGGTGGACACCTTCCACCCCGACGGCGTGATCTGCGCCTTCGACAAGGGCAAGCCGCGCGTGCGCATGGAGATGCTGCCCCGCTACAAGGCCCAGCGCCCGCCGATGGACCCCTCGCTGCGCGAGCAGTTCCCGATGGTCAAGGAGCTGCTCGGCGCGCTCGACGTGCCGGTGGCCGAGCTCGAGGGCTGGGAGGGCGACGACATCCTGGGCACGCTCGCCCGCCGCGGCGAGGCCGCCGGCTTCGACATGTACCTCTTCACCGGCGACCGCGACATGTACCAGCTCACGACCGAGCACGTGAAGGTGGTCTCCACCAAGAAGGGCGTCACGGACGTGGCGGTCATGGACCCCGAGAGCGTGGAGGACCTCTACCACGGCATCACGCCCGAGCTGGTTCCGGACTTCTACGGCCTCAAGGGCGACTCCTCCGACAACATCCCCGGCGTGCCCGGCATCGGCCCCAAGAAGGCCGCGGCGCTCATCGTGCAGTACGGCAGCCTCGACGAGGTCATCGCGCACGCCGACGAGGTCAAGGGCAAGATGGGCGAGAACCTCCGCGCGCACGTGGACGACGCCCTGGTGAGCCGGAGGGTGGCCACGATCCGCACGGACGCGCCGATCGAGCTGGACCTCGCCGACGCGCGCTTCCCCACCTTCGACCCGGCCGAGGTGGCCCGCGCGTTCTCGGCGCTCGGCTTCACGGGCATGACCACGCGCCTCGTGCGCCTCGCCGGCGAGGGGGCCGTGGAGGCCGCGCGCACCGCGCTGGGAGCGGCGGGCGACGAGGGGGGCGCCGCCGAGACCATGGAGCTGCCCGAGCCGCTGGAGGGCGAGAAGGCCGCGGCCGCCGTGGACGCGGCCGCGAGGGCAGGCGCGTGGGCGGGCTGCGCGCTCGACGACGACCGCGGCGAGGGCGCGCTGTTCGGGCTCTCGCACGTGCTGTGGGTCGCGCTCGAGGGCGAGCTCTGCCGCCTCGAGGGGGACGCCGCCGACGCCGCGCTCGAGCGCCTGCTGCGCGCCGGGCGCGTGGTCGCCGGCGACGTCAAGGCGCTCGTCCACGCGCTCTCCCCCGTGGACTCCTCCGAGCCCGAGGCCCTCTCCCCCGCCGAGGTCGACCCCGCGCGCGTCTTCGACGTGGCCGTGGCCGCCTACCTGCTCGACTCCGAGCGCTCGTCCTTCTCGGTGGGCGAGCTCGCGGAGGGGTACCTGCCGCTCTCCGTGCCCGCGCCCACCGAGGCACTCCCCGCCGCCGCGATCGAGGCGGCCTGCGCGCGCGAGCTCATGCCCGTCCTGCGCGAGCGCCTCGAGGCGGACGGCTCGGCGCGCCTGTTCGACGAGATGGAGATGCCGCTGCTGCCGGTGCTCGCGGCGATGGAGCGCCGGGGGCTCGCCGTGGACACGCAGGTGCTCGCCGCGCAGTCGACCGAGCTCGGCGCCGAGATCTCCCGGATGGTCGAGAAGATCCACGACGAGGCGGGCGAGAGCTTCAACATCGACTCGCCGATGCAGCTCTCCCACGTGCTCTTCGACGTGCTGGGGCTCCCCACCTACGGCCTCAAGCGCACCAAGCGCGGCTACTACTCCACCAACGCCAAGGTCCTCGCCGACCTCGCGCGCGACCACGAGATCGTGCGCGACGTCCTGGAGTACCGCGAGCGCTCCAAGATCAAGAGCACCTACCTCGACGCGCTGCCGACGCTCGTGCGCGGCGACGGTCGCGTGCACACCACGCTCAACCAGACCGTGACCGCCACGGGGCGCCTCTCGAGCTCCGACCCCAACCTGCAGAACATCCCCACCCGCTCCGAGCTGGGCCACCGCGTGCGCCAGGCCTTCTGCGTGCCCGAGGGCTGCGTGTTTCTCGCCTGCGACTACTCCCAGATCGAGCTGCGCCTGCTGGCCCACCTCTCGGGCGACGAGCACCTCGTGGCCGCGTTCTGCGAGGGTGCCGACTTCCATCGCGCCACCGCGGCGCGCGTCTTCGGCGTGGGGGTGGACGAGGTCACGCCGCAGATGCGCAGCCGCGCCAAGGCGGTCAACTTCGGCATCGTCTACGGGCAGCAGGCCTTTGGCCTGGCGAGCTCGCTCAAGATCCCGCGCGTGGAGGCCCAGGGGCTCATCGACCGCTACTTCGAGGCGTACCCGGGCGTGCGCGCCTACCTCGACGAGCTGGTCCGCGTGGCGCACGAGCGCGGCTACGCCGAGACCATGTACGGCCGCAAGCGCCACATCCGCGAGTTCCAGCAGAGGAACCGCCAGCTCGTGGCCTTTGGCGAGCGCACGGCCATGAACCACCCGATGCAGGGGTCGGCCGCCGACATCATCAAGCTCGCGATGGTGCGCGTGGAGCGACGCCTGCGCGAGGAGGGCATGGCCGCCCGGCTGGTGCTGCAGATCCACGACGAGCTGGACCTCTACGTGCCCGAGGGCGAGATCGAGGCCGTGGGCGCGCTCGTGCGCGAGACCATGGAGGGCGTGTGCGAGCTGCGCGTGCCGCTGATCGCCGAGGTCTCCTACGGTCCCAACTGGGCGGAGGCCAAGTAGTGGCGAGCTGGGCGGAGTTCGCGGGCGGCGAGGGGCCCGGCGCGGCCGAGGCGCCGATGCGCGTGGAGGCGTGGTCGGACGGCTCGTCGCGCGGCAACCCCGGGCCGGGCGGCTACGGGGCGCTCCTGCGCTACACCGGGCCCGACGGCGCGCGCCACGAGCGCGAGCTCAGCGCGGGGTATCGTCGCACCACCAACAACCGCATGGAGCTCATGGGCGCGATCGCGGCGCTCGAGGCGCTGCGTCGCCCCTGTGCGGTGACGATGACGACCGACTCGCAGTACGTGGTCAACGCCTTCGAGAAGAACTGGATCGGGGGCTGGCTGCGCCGCGGCTGGCGGACGGCGAGCAAGCAGCCCGTCAAGAACGTGGACCTGTGGAAGCGGCTGCTCTGCGCGATGGACGGCCACGACGTCAGCTGGAAGTGGGTCAAGGGCCACGCGGGGCACCCCGAGAACGAGCGCTGCGACGCGCTGGCCACCGCGGCCGCCGACGGCGGCGCCCTGCTGGAGGACGCCGGCTTCGACGGCTGACGCGCGCCGCGGCGGGCGCGCGCCCTTCTCGCCCCTCACCCGAACGGAGTTACGTACACCTCCGTGGGTTACGTACACCGTTGCAAGTTTGAAATGAGCTTCTCGCCAGCAAATCCGCAGGTCAGAGACTTGCCGAGAAGGACATCATTCTTGCATCGGTGTACGTAACCCGTCGAAGTGTACGTAACCCGTCGAAGTGTACGTAATCGGCCAGCCGCGCACCGCGCCGCGCTACTCCTCCTGCAGCTCCTCGAACGTCACGGGCTGCTGGTCGCGCCCACCCTCAAGGTGCACGGAGCGGTGCTCCGTCTGGTCGACGTACAGCTGCATCATACCGGGCGTCGAGTAGTGGCCCGCCGTGTCGATGAAAAACTTGACGGGAATCGTGTCCGCGATGTCAACGTCGGCGTAGCAGATGCCCTCCTCGTCGCCCGGCAGCTCGGCAAGAACGACGCCGTTGGGGCCGAGAATGCGCGTGAACCCGCATCCGACCTGCATCATCGCGCGCCGCTCGGGTGTGTCGCAGAGGCGGTCGGCTTGGTCCTCGGTCCATATCTGCGACGCCTGGATCACGAAGCACGCGTTGGTGAGCGCGTAGTAGTCCGCCGCGTTCTTGCACTGCTGGACGCCAAAGGGGTGCGTGGGGTCGGGCAGGCCGATGGGCCATGAGGAGACGTGCACTTGCTCGTTCATGGCGCCCATCGTGGCCACGTTGAGCGGGATGTAGTGCTCCCAGCACTGCAGACCGCCCAGGCGCCCGAACTCGGTGTCGAGCACCGGCATGAGTGACGCGTCGCCGTCGCCCCAGATGGTCATCTCGGCGTTGGTGGCCTTGAGCTTGCGGTGCTTGCCCACGAGGTCGCCCGCCGGGTCAAACCAGAGCTGGGTGAGGTAGAGCGAGCCACCGTCCTTCTCGGTGACAGAGACGCACACGTAGGCCTGCGCGTCGCGGGCCGCCTCGGAGAGGCGGCGCACCTGCGGGCTGAGGATCTCGACTGCGTTCTTGAACAACTCAACGTAGTAGCGCATGCCCCAGCCAGGGTCGCCCATCCAAATCCACCACGGGTAGCCGGGGATCATGGCCTCGGGGAACCCGATGACGTTGGCCCCGGCGGCGCCCGCCTCGCGGATTCTCTCGCACACCTTGTCGGTGGTGGCGTCGAGGTCGAGCATGACGGGCGCCATCTGGACGGCTGCGAGCCGAGCCTTGGGATAGGTGGACATGGTTCTGCCTCCCGCAACGAGTCCCTTGCTTCAAAGGAAGCGTAGGCGGCGCGGGATTCGGGCCCGTTTCCGGTTGGGGACCCGCTCGTTGCAGCCGGGGTCCGGCGCGTTTGGAGACCGTGAACGCCCGGTTACGCCATGCAGGGCGGAGGGTCTCTCGCTACACTCCGGCGAGGTGGCGCAGGGTGTCGCCGGTGATGCGGTAGACCGTCCAGTCGTCCATGGGCTCGGCGCCGAGCGCGCGGTAGAAGCGGATCGACGGCTCGTTCCAGTCGAGGCACCACCACTCGAGGCGGCCGCAGCCGCGCTCCACGGCGATGCGCGCGAGCTCGCGAATCAGCGCCGTGCCCACGCCGGCGCCGCGCGCCTCGGGCCGCACGTAGAGATCCTCCAGGTAGAGCCCGCGCCGGCCCAGGAACGTCGAGAAGTTGTGGAAGAAGAGGGCGAACCCCACGGCCTCGCCGCCGGTCTCGGCAATCAGGACCTCGGCGCCGCCCGCGTCGAACAGCTCGCGCTCGAGCGTGGCCTCGTCGGCCACGACCTGGTCCTCCATGCGCTCGTAGCGCGCGAGCTCGCGGATGAAGCGCAGCACGAGCGGCACGTCGGCGCGCCCGGCAAAGCGAAACGTCAGCGTCTGGTCCATGGCGACCTCCCTCGTCAGGATGCGTACACTCCGGTGCGTTACGTACACCGATGCACGTTTGAAACGGGCTTCTCGCCAGCAAACCCGCAGGTCAAGCGCTTGGCGAGAAGCCCATCAGTTATGCAACAGCGTACGCAACCGTCAGGAGTGTACGCCGATACTGTTTAGTGGCCCGGGAGCCCGTTCCGGGCTATGATGCGCGGCGCGGGGCGGTGGCTCCGGAGTG
>NZ_CBIFYV010000010.1:0-40494 GCF_966187215.1 Thermophilibacter sp. | reverse complement strand
CCCCCTCGCCGGCGACCTTGATGGCGGGCAGCACGTCCTCGAGCCTCCACGCCACGCCCTTCTCGGCGATCCTGGCGTCAAAGGCGTCGAGCATCGCGCGGTCATAGGAGCGCGTCGAGGAGTCAATCGGGAACATGCCGGACGCGTCGCCGATCGAGAGGACCTTCTCGCCGGTGAGCCTCCAGTGCGCGTAGCCGGCCAGCGTGGTCATGAACGCGATGTGCGGCACGTGCTCCTCGTTGTCGAGAATGGCCTGGTAGACGTGGCTCACGCTCCAGCGCTCGGGGATGTGGAAGCGGAAGAGCTCGCTGAGCTCGTGGGCCGCGCGCGTGGTGGTGGTG
The DNA here is from genome assembly GCF_966187215.1 of Thermophilibacter sp. Lineage (NCBI taxonomy): Bacteria > Bacillati > Actinomycetota > Coriobacteriia > Coriobacteriales > Atopobiaceae > Thermophilibacter > Thermophilibacter sp. The sequence continues at coordinate 40,153 of NZ_CBIFYV010000010.1, read as the reverse complement.
TTGCGCCAGGTGCGGAACGGCACGAGCAGGGTGCCGTCCGCGTCGAAGGGCAGGTAGCCGTGCATCATGGCCGAGATGCCGAGCGCGCCCACCTTCTTGAGCGTCACGCCGTAGCGCTCGCGCACGTCGCGCTTGAGCGAGGCGTAGGCGGCCTGGAGCCCGGAGACGAGCTCCTCCTCCGGGTAGGTCCAGTATCCGTCCGCGAACTGGTTCTCCCAGTCGTGGGTCCCCACGGCGATCGGCTCGTTGTCGGCGTCGTCGAGCACCGCCTTGATGCGGGTCGAGCCGTACTCGATGCCGAGCGTGGTCCGTCCCGCCTCGAGGTCGGCGACGATCTGTTCTGTGGTCTTGGGCATGATTGCTCCCAGCTCAATGGGGCCGTGCCCGCGGGGGGCACGGCCGGTTCCGGACGTTTGCGCGACGCCGCCCTAGCGGTAGTAGACCTCGCCGAGCCTGAGGTCGCGCAGGAAGTCGCGCAGGTTGGTGTTCGCGTCGATGATGACCGCCTCGATGCCCATGCAGTCGGCCCAGTCGGCCATCTGGTCGGCGGTGAGGTCGAAGCTCACCGCGGTGTGGTGCGCCCCGCCCGCGTAGATCCAGGCCTCGGTGCCCACCTTGAGGTTGGGGCGCGGGGTCCAGAACATCGTGCCGGTGGGGAGCTTGGGCATGGGCTTCTCGACCTTCTTGCAGTCCACGTCCTGGATGATCAGGCGGAAGCGGTCACCGAGGTCGATCAGCGAGGTGGCGATGGCCGGGCCGGTCTTGCTCGTGAAGACCAGGCGCGCGGGGTCCTCGCGGTCGCCCATGGAGAGCGGCGTGGCGCGCATGGCGATCCTTCCGTCGGCGACGGACGGGTCGACCTCCGCCATGTGGGACTCGAGGATGCCCTCCTTGCCCGGGACCAGGTTGTAGGTGTAGTCCTCCATGAGCGCCGAGCCCTTGGCGTCCGGGTCGCCGGCGGTCATGACCTTCATCAGGCGCACCATCGCGGGCGTCTTCCAGTCTCCCTCGGGACCGAAGCCGTAGCCCTTCTGCATGAGGCGCTGGATGGCCAGGCTCGGCAGCTGCCTGAGGCCGCCGAGGTCGCCGAAGTGGTCCGAGAAGGCGTTGTAGTTGTGCTCCTCGAGGAAGCGCTCGATGCCGATCTCCTGCGCGGCCTGGACCTCGACGTGCGCGCGGAACTCAGCCGGGTCGCGCCCGTCGAGAATGACGTCGTAGGTGTCGTAGTACTCGTCGGTGAGGGCGCGGACCTCGTCGGGCGTGACGGCGTCCACGTAGGGCACGAGCTCGTTGACGGGCCAGGCGTCTACGGTCCACCCGAACTTGACCTGGGCCTCGACCTTGTCGCCGTCGGTGACGGCCACGTTGCGCATGGTGTCGGCGAAGCGGCACACGCGGATGTTGCGCGACTCGTTGACGCCCACCGCCACGCGCATCCACTGCCCCAGCTCGGTGAGGACGGCCTCGTCCTTCCAGTGGCCGAAGACCACCTTGTGGGTCCAGCGCATGCGGGCGAAGATGTGCCCGAGCTCGCGCTCGCCGTGGGCGGCCTGGTTCTCGTTCATGAAGTCCATGTCGATGGAGTCGTACGGGATCTCCTCGTTGTACTGCGTCGCGAACTGGCAGAGCGGCTTGCGCAGGTCGTGCAGGCCGGCGATGTAGTTCTTGGACGGCGAGAAGGTGTGTGCCCAGGTTATGATGCCCGCGCAGTCGGGGTCGGCGTTGGCCTCGTTGAAGGTGGCCTGGATCACGTCGCTCGTGAGCAGGTTGGGCTTGAGCACGACCTCGTACGGGACCTTGTCCGAGGCGTTGAGCGCGGCGACGACCTCCGCGGAGTGCTCGGCTACGTGCCGGAGCACCTCGTCGCCGTAGAGGTCCTGCGTGCACGGGCAGAAATAGAAGCGATATCTCTTGATGTCGAGCATCCCGGTTCCTTTCTTGACGGGGCGGACGGGGGCCGCCCTAGGGGACGCCCCTCATCCTCGCGCCCCGTCCCGAGGGACGGGGCTTGAGGAAGGGGAAGGGAACGACCCCTCGCCCCGCGCGGCGGGGCGAGGGAGCCAGCGTTGGGTCACTCCGTCTGCTTCTTTCTCGCCAGGACGATGCTCTGGATGACGAGGAACAGGCAGATCATGGCCGCGACGGTGATCTTGGACCACCAGGCGTCGGTGAAGCCGGCGGAGGAGACGATGTTCTGGATGACGCCGAGCGAGAGCACGCCGAAGAACGTGCCCGCGATGTTGCCGACGCCGCCCGTGAGCATCGTGCCGCCGATGATGGAGGCCGCGATGGCGTTCATCTCCATGCCGTCCGCGTTGGTGACGGCGCCCGAGGCGGAGTGCAGGATGTAGACGTATCCCGCGATGCCCGCGAGAAGCCCGCTGATGACGTGGGCGAGGAACAGCGAGCGCTTGGTGTTGATGCCGAGCATCAGCGCGCTCTGGCGGTTGCCGCCGAGGGCGTAGAAGCTGCGGCCGAGGCTCGTCCAGCGCAGCATAACGAAGGCCAGCACCACGAGGATGAGCGCCACGGCCACGCCGATCTCCATGTAGGCGGGCGTGAAGTTGCCGGAGTTGTTCATCGACCCGAGGAACGGGATGTTGATGCGCGTGTTCTTGAGGGCGAGGAACGCCTCGTTCTGCACGTTGAAGGGCTCGGTGTGGATGATCGTGGTCAGGCCGCGGGCGAAGAACATGCCGGCGAGCGTGACGATGAAGGGCTGTATCTCGAGGTAGGCCACGAGGAAGCCCTGCACCAGCCCGAAGGCCAGCCCGATGCCGAGCGCGATGAGCAGCGCGGTGACGGGGTTGCCGCCCATGTAGTCGAGGTTCACGGCGCAGCACATGGTCACGAGGCCCACGACGCCGCCGACGGAGATGTCGATGCTGCCGCAGATCATGACCAGCGAGAGGCCGATCGACGTGATGATCAGCGGCGCGTTGGTGTTGAGGATGTTGAAGAACGTCTGCCACCTGAGGAATCCCCTGCCCAGGAACGCCATGGCGAACGCGTACATGAGGACGAACACGACGATGGTGATCGTGAGCAGCAGGTTGGTGTCGGTGATGGTGCGCTTGGTGGCACCCTTGCCGCCCTTGGCGGTCTTGCTCAGAGCTGCCATCTTACTTTGCCACCTCCACTTCGGCCTGCTTGGGGCTGCGGATGCGACGCCACAGCGCGGAGAGCTTGGCACGGACGATCGGGGCGCTCAGCACCACGAGCACGATGACGACGATGGCCTTGTACGCCGGAAGGGCGGCGGAGGCGACGTTGAACTTGTAGAGCGTGGTGGTCAGGAACTGGATGATGTAGGCGCCCAGGATCGACGAGCCCATGTTGAACTTGCCGCCGGACAGGGAGTTGCCGCCGAGGGCCACGGCCAGGATGGCGTCCATCTCGATGTCGGAGGCGATCGTCTGGTAGTTGATCGTGTTGAGGCGGCTGACCTTGATGAGGGCGGCCACGGCCACGCACACGCCGAGGATCACGAACGTGAGCCACTTGATGAAGGTCGGGTTGAGGCCGTTCAGACGCGAGGCTCGCTCGTTGATGCCCACCGACTGGACGTAGAGGCCCAGGTTGGTGAACTTCAGCACGAGGAAGATGATCACGAAGCACGCGATGGCGATGAAGCACGGCGTGGGGATGGGGATGCCCGCGATGAACCCGCCGAAGACACCGAAGCCGGAGTCGGTGGGGATGATCGGCAGCTGGTTGTTGTTGATCCACGCGGCGATGGAGCGGCCGGCGGTGTAGAGGATCAGTGTGGCGACCATCGGCTGGACCTTGAAGACGGCCACCATCACGCCGTTGAAGGCGCCGCACACCATGGCGACCAGCACGCCGACGAGAAACGCCACGATGATCGGCGCCGCCAGGGTGTCGGGGTGCATGTTGCCGCCGCAGAGCACGGCGAGCATGGCGGAACCCGCCACGGCGATCGTGGCGCCGACGGAGATGTCCTGCCCGCCCGTGGCCGCCGTGACCAGGGTCATGCCGATGGCCAGGATGGCCAGCTCGGAGCCGTTGTTGAGAATAGAGATGACCTGGCCGGACAGGACCGAGTTGCCGGTGCTGTCCTGGTTGACCGTGATGGCGAAGAACGACGGGTCGGCAATCAGGTTGAACACCACGAGCGCGAGGAGCGCCACGATCGGGATGATCAGCTGGCTGTGGATCAGGCGCTTGAAGAAGCCGTCCCCCGCCTTCTTCTCAGTCTTCCCAGTTGTCACTTTGCCTCACCTCCCGCGATGGTGCTCATGATCTTGTTCTGGTTGAGGTCGTCGCCCGAGAGCTCGCCGACGACGTGGCGGTCGCGCATGACCACCAGGCGCGAGCAGGTGCGGATCATCTCGTCGAGCTCGGAGGAGATGAACGTCACGCTCATGCCCTGCGAGGCGAGCTGCAGCACGAGCTTCTGGATGTCGACCTTGGTGCCGATGTCGATGCCGCGCGTGGGCTCGTCCAGGATCAGGTAGTCGGGGTGCGCGAAGAGCCAGCGCGCCAGGATGACCTTCTGCTGGTTGCCGCCGGACAGCGACTTGATCGGCGTGTCCGCCGAGGCGGTCTTGATGTCGAGGAGCTGGATGTACTCGTCGGCGATCTTGTAGGTCTCGGCCTTGGAGAAGGGCTTGAGGAACCCGCGCAGCACCTGGGCCGCGAGGATGATGTTCTCGCGCACCGAGAGGTCGCCGATGATGCCGTCGCCCTTGCGGTCCTCGGGCAGGTAGGCGATGCCGTTCTTCATGGCGTCGAGCGGCTTGGAGATCTTGACCTGCTTGCCGGCCTTCTTGACGGTGCCGCCCGTGACGTGGTCGGCGCCGAAGATGGCGCGCACGCACTCGGAGCGACCGGAGCCGAGAAGACCGGTGAAGCCGGTGACCTCGCCCTTCTTGATGTGGAAGTCGAAGGGGTAGATGGCCGCAGTGCTCTTGAGGCCCTCGGCCTCGTAGACGGTCTCGTCCGCGTCGTCGCCGGCGTAGGTGGCGTAGTCGCCCTTGATGTCGGCCATGTCGTCCATCTGCTTGCCGAGCATGGCGGCAACCAGGTCGACGCGCGGCATCTTCTCGATCTCGTACTCGCCCACGAGCTGGCCGTCGCGCATGACGGTGATGCGGTCGCAGATCTCGTAGACCTGGTCGAGGAAGTGCGTGACGAAGATGATGCCCACGCCGCGCGCCTTGAGCTGGCGCATCATGCCAAAGAGCTTGTCGACCTCCTGCTCGTCCAGCGACGAGGTGGGCTCGTCGAGGATGAGCACCTTGCAGTCCATGTCCACCGCGCGCGCGATGGCCACCATCTGCTGCATGGCGATCGAGCAGCTGCCGAGCTGCTGCTTGGCGCTCACGGGGATGCCGAGGCTCTGGAGGATCTTGTCCGCGTCCGCGTACATCTTCCGCCAGTTCTCGGTCTTCTTGTGGCCGCGGCCGATGTACATGTTCTCCGCCACCGTGAGGTTGGGGCAGAGCGTGATCTCCTGGTACACCGTGGCGATGCCCAGGTCCTGGGCCTCCTGCGGCGAGCGGATGGAAACCGCCTTGTCATGGCCGGCGAGATAGATGTCACCGCCGTCCTTCTCGTACACGCCGGTCAGGACCTTGATCAGCGTGGACTTGCCCGCGCCGTTCTCGCCCATCAGGGCGTGGACCTCGCCCGGGCGGAGCGTGAAGTCGACGTTCTGCAGCGCCTTCACGCCCGGGAAGTACTTGCAGATGCCCCGCATCTCAACGAGATGGTCTTTTTCCACCGGTGTTCACCTCCCTGTTCACAGGTTGGGGCGCGGCGCCTGCGTAGTGTCAGTCGCGCCGCGCCCCCCTTTGTTCAATCGATCAGAAGTTTCGTCTCAGATGAGGCCTAGATGCCGTTCTCGTCGATGTACTCCTGCGTGCAGGTGTCGCAGTCGGCGTAGCCCTCCTCCATGATGATGGTCTTCTCGGTGATCTCCTCGCCGGCCTCGAGCTTCTTGATGATGTCGAGGATCGTGGAGGCCTGGTAGGGGTTGCACTGGCCGTCGTAGTTCCAGTTGCCGGCCATGACCTCCTCGAGGGCCCAGGTGTTGTGGTCGAAGCCCATGATGACCACGTCGCCGTCCTTGCCGTGGGTGATGCCGGCGGCGTCGAGGGCGGCAACGGCGCCCTTGGCCATGTCGTCGTTCTCGGCGTAGATGACGTTGAACGGGGTGCCGGCGTCGATCACGGACTGGGTGATCTGCTGGGCGGTCTCGGCGTTCCAGTCGGCGGCCTGCTGGGTCACGATGTTCCAGCCGTTGGCCTCGGCGGCGTCGTTCAGGCCGTTGGTGCGGCCGACCTGGGCGGCGGAGCCCATGACGCCCTGGATGTGGATGATGTTGTACTCGGGGAGCTGCTGCTCGGCGAGCCAGTCGCAGGCGGTCTTGCCCTCGGCGTCCATGTCGGAAACGACGGCGGCCACGTAGAGGTCCTCGGGGGCGTCAACGACGCGGTCGAACAGGATGGTCTGGGTGCCGGCGTCCTTGGCGTCCTGCAGCGGGGTGTCCCAGCCGGCGGTGTCGGCGGCGGAGACGAGCAGGTACTTCACGCCGTTCTGGATGAACTGCTGCGCGGAGGCGATCTGCTCCTCGTTCTTCATGCTGTAGGCGAACTCGGCGTTGAAGCCGTTGTCCTCGGTGAAGGTCTCCTTCATGTCCTTGTCGTTGGCGGTGCGGTAGCCGGACTCGTTGGGGTCGTTGTTGATGATGCCCACCGAGATGAGCTCGCCGGAGCCGGAGGAGGCGCCGTCATCCGTGGAGGCGCCGCTGTCGCCGCCGTTGCAGCCCGCGAGCACGGCCATGCCGGAGGTGCCGCCGACCAGGCCGAGGCCCTTCAGGAAGTTCCTTCTCGAGATGCTCATGTTCGTTCCTTCCCTTTCCCGTTTTGCGCCGCGCCTTGTGCGATCGGCGCACAAATCATTAAGTAAACGCATATAAACACGTTTACTTACGAACCGAACCTCGTTCCCAGGCGCCTTTCCCTCGCGCCCGGCCCCGGTCTGCCCTCTGCCTCCTATGGGCGCGCGACCGGGTGATGCTTCACTCAAGCGGACCAGGAGTCGCCTCTTGTCCCCCGACTCCTGTCTCGCTCCCCCCTCTGAGCTTCCCTCTCTGTGCTTTTGCTGATTCTTTTGTACTCTCTGCGTTAGGGGCGGGGCACGCTCTTACCCGTCAACGGCAGCATCCCGGCCGTAAGCGCAATGTTTACGAATTGTTTATACGGTTTTCGGCGCTTTGGTAGCCTAAATGTTTAGCTTTGTTTAGAAAACGCGGCCTCAACGATGGTTTGCATCCCACAGGCGCCGGAGCCCGCGCAGCGTCAGCGTCTCGTCCACCGTCACGTCTCGGCGCAGCAGGGCGGCGAGGCCGGCGGCCCCGTCGCCGGTGAGCACGACGGGGACCTCGGCGCCGAGCTCCCCCATGACGGCGTCGAGAAGCCCGTCGACGCGCGCGGCCTCTCCCAGGACCACGCCCGAGCGCATGGCGTCGCGCGTGTTGCGGCCGATGACGCGCGCGGGGGCACGCAGCTCGATCATCGGCAGACGGGCCGCGGCGGCCGCGAGCGAGCGGGCGCCGAGCGCGACGCCGGGGGCGATGATGCCGCCCGCGAAGGCGCCGTCGGCGTTCACGACCTCGATGTTGGTTGTGGTGCCCAGGTCGACCACCACGACGGGCGCCCCATGGTCGGCGCGCGCGGCCACGACGTCCGCCACGCGGTCGGCACCCACCTCGGAGGGGTCGTCGTAGAGCATGCGCACGCCGGTCTTGAGCCCGGGCCCCACCACGAGCGGGCGCGCGCCGCCCACCTGGGCGAGGGCGCGCGTCCACGGCTCCGTGAGCGAGGGCACCACGCAGGCGAGGATCGCCCCCGCTGGCGCGGGAGCCCCGAGCGCGCCGAGCGCCTGCTCGAGCGCCAGGCGCGCCTCGTCGGCCGTGAGCCGCTCGGGCGTGGTGAGCTCCCAGGTGCCCGCGAGCCCCTCGCCCGAGAAGAGCCCGAGCCGCGTGGTGGTGTTGCCCACGTCAACGGTCAGCACGTTCTTCTCGCCACCCTGCGCCATTGGTCCTCCGTGTGATCGCCGTGCGCGCCCGCGCCGTCATTCTCTATACTCTACCAATCCGCAGAAACCCGACTCCCCATGAGGGGGAGCGGATATTCAAAGGAGACCATATGAGCGCTTCTGCCTCGCGCGCCTCGTGGCGCGAGCAGCTGAGCCCGGTGGGCATCGCCATCGGGTGCGTCGGCTGCGTCATCATCACGGCCTCGTCGGTCTACACCGCCCTCAAGATGGGCGCGCTGCCGTGGCCCACGATCTTCACCTCCATCGTCGCGCTGTTCTGCCTGCGGGCCTTCGGTCGGCGCAGCCTCAACGAGGCCAACGTCACGCAGATCGTGATGTCGGCCGGCTCGATGGTGGCCGGCGGCCTCGCCTTCACGATCCCCGGCATCTGGATGCTCGGCCTGGCCGACGAGGTGAGCTGGACCGAGATGCTCGCCGTGGCGCTGGCCGGCACGCTTCTGGGCCTGGTGTGCACGGCGGCCATCCGGCGGCGCTTCGTGGACGAGTCCGACCTCGAGTACCCCATCGGCACCGCCGCGGCCGAGACGCTGCTCGCCACCAGGACCGGCGGCGTCACGGGCAGGCGCCTCTTCGGCTCGATGGGGCTGGCCGGGCTCTGGTGCGTGGCCCGCGACGCGCTGGGCCTCATGCCCACGCTGGTGGCGCAGCTGCCCATCCCCGGCGTGAGCTTTGCGCTCTACAACTCCCCGCAGATGCTCTCGGTGGGCTTTCTGGTGGGCGGCGTGTCCGTGGCGTTCTGGTTCGCGGGCGCCGTGGCGGGCAACTTCGGCGTCATCGTGGGCGGCACCGCCGCGGGCCTGTGGGACACCGTCACCGCGCAGGGCGTCGTGTCGAGCCTGGGCATGGGCCTCATGATGGGGTCGGGCATCGGCGTGGTGGTCAGGGACATCCTGCCGCACGCGGCCCACGTGCTCCGCGGCCGCGGCGCGCTTGCCGGCGAGAAGGACCGCGGCGGCCGGCGCGACTTCGGCGTGCTCGCGCTCATGGTGGCCGCGGCGGCGCTGCTCGTGTGCATGGGGCTCGGCCTGGGGCCGGTGGTTGCCGTGGTCGTGGTGCTTCTCGCCTTCGTGACCACGATCATGAGCGCGCAGTCGGTGGGCCAGACCGGCATCGATCCGATGGAGATCTTCGGGCTCATCGTGCTGCTCGCCGTGGCGGCGTTCTCGGACGCGAGTCAGGTGCAGCTCTTCTTTGTGGCGGGCGTGGTGGCCGTGGCGTGCGGCCTGGCCGGCGACGTCATGAGCGACTTCAAGACCGGCGCGATCATCGGCACGAGCCCGCGCGCGATGTGGGTGGGCCAGGCCATCGGCGCGCTGCTGGGCACCGTGGTGGCCGTGGCCGTGCTCGTGACGCTGGTGGGCGCCTACGGGACGGGCGCCTTCGGTCCGGGGCAGATGTTCGTCTCGGCGCAGGCGAGCGTGGTGGCGACGATGGTCTCGGGCATCCCGAGCGTGCCCGCCTTCGTGGTGGGCCTTCTGGGCGGCGTGGCGCTCTACTGCCTGGGGCTGCCGGCGATGATGTTTGGCCTGGGCGTCTACCTGCCGTTCTACATGTCGCTCACCGCGACGCTCGGCGCGCTCGCCAAGTGGGTCTACGACCGCGTCTGCGCCGCCCGCGGCGTGGGCGACGCCGAGGAGCGCGGCATCGTGGTGGCCTCCGGCGTGCTCGGCGGCGAGTCGATCGTGGGCGTGGTGATCGCGCTGGCGAGCGTGGTGACGGGGCTCGCGGGGTAGCGCGGCCGGCCGTCGCCCGCCCGCGGGCGTAGGGACTGTCCCTTGTCAATCACGGGACGAGACACCCTCCCAAACCTCACAGCTAGTCTCTTCTCCAAAGGTCATTCCTTGGAAAACGTCTCCCGAATATCGAGAAACACAGACCAGCTGTGAGGTTTGACTCAGAGGCGAGAAGGACCGGCGGCCGCAGGCGTCACGCGTAGCGACGGGCGACCGCCAGGGTCTGCGGCACGTAGGCGCCGCCGAACAGCACGCAGTGCAGCAGCAGCGGGGCCAGCTGGTGCAGGCCCACGCGCTCACGCCAGCCGTCGGCGAGCGGCGAGGCCTCGTCGTAGCCGCGGACGATCTCGTCGAGATGGGGGCAGCCAAAGAGCGCGAGCATCGCGAGGTCAGTCTCGACATGCCCGCCATAGGCCATCGGGTCGATGAGGACGCCGCCGGTGGGGGCGTCCGCGTTGGCGTCCCAGAGCAGGTTGCCCGACCAGAGGTCGCCGTGCAGGCGCGCGCAGGGGGCGCCCGACGCGCGGACGAGCGCGGGCTGCGGGGCGTCGAAGGCGCCGTCCGCCAGGCGCGCGGCCACGCGCCCCAGCAGCGTGGCGGCGGCCGCGTCGAAGGTGCCGTCGTCCACGAGGATGCGCACGTAGTGCATGATGCGGTGCTCGGCGAAGAAGGCGCCCCAGCTCGCGGGCGCGTGAGCGGCGTCCGTCACGTAGGGCGTGCGCCCGAGCGGGTGCCAGGGGTCGCCGGTCCAGCCCGCGGGCGGGCAGCCGTACCAGGGGGCGCCCGCAGCGTGCGTGCGCGCGAGGGCCGCCCCGGCGCGCCGAGCCGCCGCGGCCGTGGGCACGCCGGTCGCCACGCGCTCCTCTACGAGCTCGCTCGCGTCGACACGCAGCACGCGCGCGACGCGGATGCCGCCGGCGGGCTCGGCCTCCGCGAGCCACGCGAGCGCCGCGGCCTCGCCGGGCACGTTGTCCCCGCGCGTCGCGCGCTTCACGAACGTAGCGCCGTCCTTCTCGCCCATCTGCGCCCCTCCTGTCACCGTGCACCTCGCAAGCATAGCGCCCGCGGACGGCGCGGCCACGCTACAATGATGCGACCCGCGCCCAGAAAGGACGGACCATGGCCCAGATCAACTATCAGACCGCCCGCTTCGAGGGGTCGTTCGGCACGGTGGCGCAGCTGCCGCCGTCGACCACGCCCGAGGTCGCCGTGGCGGGGCGCTCCAACGTGGGCAAGTCGTCGCTGCTCAACAAGCTGTTCGGGCGCAAGGGGCTCGTCAAGGTGTCGTCCACGCCGGGCAAGACCGCCAACATCAACTTCTTCGAGGTGGACGGCATCCGCTTCGTCGACCTGCCCGGCTACGGCTTCGCGCGCGTCTCGCAGAGGGAGAAGCAGCGCTGGGCCGACCTCATCTCGGGCTACTTCGCCCAGGAGCGCAGCTTCAACCTGGTGGTGGCGCTCGTGGACATCCGTCACGACGCGCAGAAGCTCGACCACGAGATGGTGGGCTTCCTCCAGCAGAGCGAGCTCCCCTTCGTGGTGGCGCTCACCAAGGCCGACAAGCTCGGCCGCTCCAAGCAGGCCCAGCAGGCCGCGGCCATCGCACGCCAGCTCGGCGTCGCACGCGAGCAGGTGGTGGTGACCTCGTCGGAGACCGGACTGGGCGTCGACGAGCTGCGCCGCCGCATCGCGGAGGCGTGCCTGTAGCGCCGCGCGACCGGCGCGCTACAGCGCCAGCAGCCCCAGGTGCTCGAGCAGAATCTTGAGTCCCAGCAGCACGAGCACCACGCCGCCCGTGACGCTCGCCGGCTTCTCCCAGCGCGCACCGAAGAAGTGACCCACCGCCACGCCCACGAGTGACAGCGCGAACGTGATGACGCCGATGAGCGTCACCGCAGGCACGATGTCCACCGCCAGCGCCGCGAACGAGATGCCCGCCGCCAGCGCGTCGATCGACGTGGCCACCGCCAGCACCAGAAACTCGCGCAGGTCGATGCCGCTCGTGTCCTCGCAGCCGCAGCCGTCCCCCTCGTCCCCGCCGCAGAGCGCCTCCCAGAGCATCTTGCCGCCGATGAATGCCAGCAGCACGAAGGCCACCCAGTGGTCCACCGGGCCGATGAGCCACATGAACTGGCTGCCGAGCGCCCAGCCCACGAGCGGCATGAGCGCCTGGAAGCCCCCGAAGAACAGCGCCAGCACCACGGCCGTGCGCAGGTTGAGGCGGCGCATCCCCAGCCCCCGGCAGACGGAGACGGCGAAGGCGTCCATCGACAGCCCGACCGCCGTCAGCAGCAGCTCCACGATTCCCATGACGTCCCCTCTCCCCCTCAGGCGCGCCATCATACCATGCGCCCCACCCGCCAGGCGCAACGGCGGGCCAACACGCACGGGTATGTACACTCGCTCCGGGTATGTACACCCCCGGGCACAGCGCCGTTTACAAACCACCAGGTCAGAGCGTTGGCAAAACGAAATGGCCGTCCGCTTGGTGTACATACCCGACAGGAGTGCGCATACCCGTCAAGCGAGGGCATGCCCACCCGCCGCGGGCGCGCGTTTCGACCCTGAAAACGGCCTTGCGCTCCACCGCGCTAAAGCGTATAGTCGCGTTCACGCTTTAGCGCAGTAAAGCACACCGAGAAGAACCTCGTGGAAGGGGTCACCCCATGGACAGAAGGACGTTCCTCCTCACCTCGCTCTCCGCCGCGACGCTCGCGGCCGGCGCGCTCGTCGGCTGCGGCGGCACCAACGGGCCCGCGAGCGACGACGCCAGCGACGCCACCACCGACGAGAGCGGCGCCGTCGACACCGGCGCCGCCCAGACCGGCACGCTCATCGTGGGCTTCGACTCGGCCTACCCGCCCTACGGCTACGTGGGCGACGACGGCGAGTACACCGGCTTCGACCTGGACCTCGCCACCGAGGTTGCCAACCGCAACGGCTGGGACGTCCAGCTCGAGCCCGTTGACTGGGACGCCAAGGACACGCTGCTCAACAGCGGCGCCATCAACTGCATCTGGAACGGCTTCACCGTGGAGGGTCGCGAGGACGACTACACCTTCTCCGAGCCCTACATGCTGAACGCCCAGGTCGTGGTCGTGAAGGCGGGCTCCGACGTCACGAGCCTCGCCGACCTCGCCGGCAAGACCGTGATCACGCAGGTCGACTCCGCCGCGCTCGACGTCCTCGAGGGCGACCAGGCCGACCTCGCCGCCACCTTCGCCGGCGGCGCCCCGCAGACCATCGGCGACTACAACACCGCCTTCCTGCAGCTCGACTCCGGCGCCGTGGACGCCGTGGCCTGCGACCTCTCGATCGCGGCCTACCAGCTCGCCGCCAACCCCGACAAGTACACCCAGCTCGACGAGCAGCTCTCCACCGAGCACTACGCCGTGGGCTTCAAGAAGGGCGACACCGAGACCGCCGACACCGTCACCGAGACGCTGCGCGCCATGAACGAGGACGGCTTCGTGGAGGAGCTCTGCGACAAGTACGCCGACCAGGGCATCTCGTACAGCAACTGGTGCCTGGAGTAGCGATCGCGTCATAGCTGCGGGCCCGGCCCTGGGGGCGCTCGCCCCTCAGGGCCGCTCGCGTGAGAGGAGCGCAGGTGGACTTCCCGACGATGGTCGGCATGCTCGGCGAGGGGTTTCTCGTCAGCCTTCAGATATTCGCGCTCACGCTCGTGGGTTCGCTGCCGCTCGGCATGCTCGTGGCCTTCGCGCGCATGAGTCGCTTCAAGCCGCTCGCGCTTCTCGCCCGGCTCTACATCTCCATCATGCGCGGCACCCCGCTCATGCTGCAGATGTTCGCGATCTACTTCGCTCCGTACTACGTCTTCGGCATCAGCCTCACCACCGACTCCAAGTGGTATGCCACCATCGTGGCGTTCATCATCAACTACGCGGCGTACTTCGCCGAGATCTACCGCTCGGGCATCCAGTCGATACCGCAGGGCCAGCACGAGGCGGCCGAGGTGCTCGGCTACTCCAAGGCGCAGACCTTCGTGCGCATCGTGCTGCCGCAGGTCATCAAGCGCATCATGCCCTCGATGACCAACGAGGTCATCACGCTGGTCAAGGACACGTCGCTGGCGTTCTCCATCGGCGTCATCGAGATGTTCACGGTGGCCAAGCAGCTCGTGGCCGCGCAGGTGACGATGGTGCCGTTTGCCATCGCCGCGGCGTTCTACTGGGTCTTCAACCTGCTCGTCGACTTCGTCGCCGGGCGCATCGAGAGAAAGCTGAGCTACTACCATGACTAGCGCCGTCGGTGCCGAGAAGGACGTCGAGCGGGCCGCGCGGGGCGCCGAGAAGGGCGCCGCGCCCGTGGTCTCGCTCGAGCACGCGCGCAAGAGCTTCGGGGACGCCGAGGTGCTGCGCGACATCTCGCTCTCGGTGGCCCCGGGCGAGGTCGTGGCCATCATCGGGCCCTCGGGCGGCGGAAAGTCCACGCTGCTGCGCTGCCTCACGCTGCTCGAGCGCCTGGACGGCGGCTCGCTCTCCTACGAGGACCTCGCGGTGGCGCGCGACGGCTCCTACGGCGACAAGGCCACGCTCGTGCGCGCCCGTCAGCGCTTTGGCCTGGTGTTCCAGAACTACAACCTGTTCCCGCACTTCTCGGTGCTGCGCAACGTGATGGACGCGCCGGTCTGCGTGCAGCGCCGCCCGCGCGCCGAGGCGGAGGCCGAGGCCCGGGCCCTCTTGGCCAAGATGGGCCTCGCCGGCAGCGAGGACAAGGTGCCCTGCCAGCTCTCGGGCGGGCAGCAGCAGCGCGCGAGCATCGCCCGCGCCCTGGCCATGCACCCCGACATCGTCTACTTCGACGAGCCCACGAGCGCCCTGGACCCCGAGCTCACCGCCGAGGTCCTGCGCGTCATCAAGGAGCTCGCGGCCGAGAACATGACGATGGTGGTGGTCACGCACGAGATGTCGTTCGCGCGCGAGGTGGCCGACCGTGTGGTCTTCATGGACGGCGGCGTGATCGTGGAGCAGGGCCCGGCCGAGCAGGTGCTCGCCCACCCGCGCGAGGAGCGCACCCGCGCGTTTCTCGCCCAGCGCGGCGAGTAGGGCGCGGGCGGGCGACGGAGCGCGCGCCGGCTACTCCGCGCTCTTGAGCGCGCCCACCATGTCGATGCGGTCGAGCGAGCGGTTGGTGATGAGGTTCACCACCAGCGTGAACGCAAAGGCCAGCGCCGCGGAGATCACGTAGGTCAGCGGGTCCACCACCACGTCGAAGTACAGCGACGGCATCCGCAGGATCCACGTGAGGCTGCGCGCCAGCGCGTAGCCCATCGGCAGGCCCACCACGATGCCGATCAGCGTGAGGACGATCGTCTCCTTGTTGATATAGCGGTGCACCTCGCCCGCCCGGAACCCCAGGACCTTGATCGTGGCCAGCTCGCGCTCGCGCTCCGAGATGTTGGTGTTGGACAGCGTGAACACCACCGTGAACGCGAGCGCCGCCGCCAGGACGATGACCACATAGACCACGGTGTTGATCAGCGTGAAGGCACCCGAGAAGTCGTTCACGAGCTTCTGGGTGGCCGTGACTGAGAGCATCCGCCCGTCCTCGGTCAGCTCCTCGGCGTACGCGACCTGCTCGTCCGCCGACCCCGTCAGGTGAGCGAGAAGCGCGTTGGGCTTAAGCTCCGCGCCGAAGGCCTCCTCGTAGGCGTCCTCACTCATGTAGAGCGCGTCGCCGAGGTAGCTGAGCGCCACCGCCCCCACCCGCGCGTCGCCCTCGGCGAGCGTGGAGTCCTGCAGGTGCGCCTCGTCGCCCGGCTCGAGCCCCGTGACCTGCTCGAGCCCCTTGGTCGCCGCCACGCCCGCCTCGTCGAGGTCGATCCGCTCGCCCGCTTCGTCGCGCAGGTCCACGTAGGCGCCCAGGTCCGTGCCCTCGGGCACCACGTAGAGCTGCACGCTCTCCTTGTCGTCGCCAAAGGTCGCGGTGACGCTGTCCACGTAAATCGGCACCAGGTCCGCCACCTCATCAGACCCCGCGAGGTCGTCCTCGACCGAGCCCAGGTCATCCGCCGACGTCACGACCATGAGGTCGTAGCGCACCACGCCGCCGTCGCCGTACTGGCGCGGGGACAGCGAGATCACCGTGTCGCGGATGCCGAAGCCCGTGATGAGCAGCGCCACGCACCCGGCCACGCCGAGGACCGTCATGAGGAAGCGCCGCTTGTAGCGCAGGAGGTTGCGCGCGGAAACCTTGTTGAGGAACCCCAGCCGTCGCCACACGAGGCCGACGTGCTCCAGGAAGATGCGCGACCCGGCCTTGGGGGCCTTGGGCAGCATGAGCGAGGCGGGCGTCTCGCGCAGGTCGCGCCAGCAGACGGCCAGCGTGGCCCCCACGATGCCCACGGCGAACAGTGCGGTGGCGCCGCACGCCGCGAGCGCGTCGAACCCCAGCGCAAACCCCGGCAGCGCGTACATGGTCGAGAAGAACGTGAAGATGATGACCGGCAGCGCCACGAAGCCGAGCACGTTGCCCACGACGCCGCCCACGACGCACGCTGCCAGCGCGTAGAGCGCGTACTTGGAGAGGATCCGCCCGCGACCGTAGCCGAGCGCCTTGTAGACGCCGATGAGCCCGCGCTCCTCCTCCACCATGCGCGTCATCGTGGTGAGGCTGATGAGCACCGCCACCACGAAGAACACCACGGGGATCACGGTGCCGATGGCCTCGATCGAGGAGGCGTCGGAGTCCACGCTCGCGTAGCTCGCGAGGCTCGAGCGGTCCTGCACGTACCACGTGGCGTCAGGGATGTCGTCCACCTCGGCGCGCGCGTCGGCGATCTGCTGCAGGGCGTCGGCGCGCTCGGACTCGTAGGTTGCGCGCGCGTCGTCGAGCTCGGCCTGGCCGGAGGCGAGCTCGGAGCGACCGGACGTGACCTCGTCCCAGCCGCTCGAGATCTGCCCCTGGGCGGCCGCGAGCTGGTCGTAGGCGGCGCTCGCCTGGTCGAGCCCGGCGCGCGCCGAGGCGAGCTGCTCCTCCTGCGTGACGATCTCCACCATGCCTGGCACGAGCGTCGACACCTGCGCCAGCTGGTCGCGCAGCGAGGCGAGCTGCGCGGTCACCTGCGTGCGATCGAGGCTCAGGATTTGGCGGATGGCGCCCTGGAGCTCGGGGCTCAGCTGGGCGAGAATGCCCTCGATCTGCTGCTGGGTCTCGGCGGGCAGCTCGTTCCAGGACGTCTCGACGTCGCCGAGGGCGTCGAGAATCGCGATGATCTGGTCGATGGCGCCCGTGCCCTCGCTCACGAAGGCATCGATCCGCGGCTGCAGCGCCGAGGCCGCCGACTGGGCCCCGACGGCGGTCGTCGCACCCGCGAGGCGGTTCCAGTCGTCGGCGGGCCAGGCGTCGCCGGCCAGCGTCGCCATGACCGCCGCGCTCGTCTCGGCCTGGTCGCGCGCGGCGGCGAGCTGCGCGGCGCCGTCCTCGACCTGCGCGCGGCGCGACGCGATGGTCGCGGGGATCTGGTCGACCGAGCAGCCCAGCTGATCGGCGATCTGCGCGAGGCCCTCGTCCACCTGCGCGCCCGACGAGGAGAGCTCGCCGGCCGCGGCGTCGAGCCGCGCGCGGCCGTCGTCCAGCTCGGCCTGGCCGTCCGCGATCTGGTCGGCGGCATCCTCGAGCCGCGCGTTCGCCTCGGCCTCGGCGTCATCCACCTGGGCCGTGGCGTCGGCGCGCAGCCCCTCGCCACGGGCCCGCTCGCGCTCGGCGCGCGCGTCCTCCACGCGCTGGCGCACCGCGTCGACGGTCCGCTCGTACTCGTCCGAGTAGCACAGCGGATCCGCGGCCCCCTCGACCGTGAGGTAGGCCACCGAGTAGGTGTCCGGGTCGCTCACGCAGTCGGGCAGGACGAAGAACGAGTACTGCGCGCCGCCGCTCGAGCGGAACGACATCGTGCCCTCGCCCGCATTGACGTCCATGGGGTCGAGCACCACCGCGATGATCGTGTACTCCTTGCGCTCGAAGACCTCGGTGGCCCCGTCCTCGCCGTCGTCGGCGCCGCGGAACGTGACCGTGTCGCCCAGGCAGAGCCCGGAGTCATCGAGGAAGCGCCGCGTGACCGCCACCTGGTCGTCGCGCGTGGGCAGGTGCCCCTCCAGGACCAGCGGCTCGTTCATGCCGTCCTCGGAGAGCGCACGCACCTCGACCTTCTCGGAGGAGGAGCCCACCGCCGTGTAGACCGTCTCGGCCCAGCCGCCCTCCGCGGCCTCCACCCCGTCGAGCGCCGCGAGGGCGGCCACGTCGTCGTCCGTGAGGCCGAGCGTGGACTGCACGCGCAGGTCGAAGAGGTCCTGCTCGTCGAAGAAGGCATCGGCGGAGTCGCGCAGGTCCGTGCAGGCGGCGCGCAGCCCCACGAGCATCGTGACGCCGAGCGCCGTGATCGTGGCCAGCGCCACGAAGCGCTTGAGGCTCCCACGCACCGTGCGCAGGATGCCGCGGGCGAAGGCGCTTCTCGGCCCCCGTGGCCCCCTCTTCCTGTCAGCGCGCCGCGCCAACGCCCTCGCCTACCACTCGATCTGCGCGATAGGCAGCGGATTGGGGTTGACCGTCATGTCCGTCACGCGCCCGCTCTTGAAGCGGATGAGGCGGTCGGCCATGTCGGCCAGCGCGGCGTTGTGGGTGACGATGACCACCGTGACGCTCTCGGAGCGGCACATGTCCTGCAGAAGCTGCAGGATCTGCTTGCCGGTCTGGTAGTCGAGCGCGCCGGTGGGCTCGTCGCAGAGCAGCAGCTTGGGGTTCTTGGCCAGGGCGCGCGCGATGGAGACGCGCTGCTGCTCGCCGCCCGAGAGCTGGGCCGGGAAGTTGTCCATGCGCTCGGCCAGCCCCACCTTGGCGAGCGTCTCGGCCGGGTCGAGCGAGTCCGGGCAGATCTGCGTGGCCAGCTCCACGTTCTCGAGCGCCGTGAGGTTGGGCACGAGGTTGTAGAACTGGAAGACAAAGCCCACGTCCGCGCGCCGGTACAGCACGAGGTCGTTCTCGCCGGCGTGGCTGATGTCGCGCCCGTCCACCACCACCAACCCCGCGGTGGGGCTGTCCATGCCGCCCAGGATGTTGAGCGCGGTGGTCTTGCCCGCGCCCGACGCGCCCAGGATGACGGCGAGCTCGCCCCTCTCGACCACGAAGCTGGCCCCGTCCAGGGCGTTTATCTGCGTGGACCCCGAGCCGTAGGTGCGCACGACGTCCGTGAACTCGATGTAGGCCATTCCCCCGACTCCAATAACTCGACAACGTGTTGTCTAATCGGAAGTATACTGGGGGCACGTCAACGCGTCATGAACGTCTCGACAGCCGGGAGCAAAGTGTCGAGCCGTCCTCCGAGCGTCCACAAACCCCAAGGGCTCCGGAAACGGGGGCGAGAAGACCGTGAGAAAGCAGCCGCAGGTCACCGAACAGACCCGCGCCAACCTGCGCGCGGCGTTCTGGGAGCTCTACGCGCAGCGGCCCATCGAGAAAATCTCCGTGCGCGAGATCACCGAACGCGCCGGCTACAACCGCGCGACCTTCTACCTCTACTACCACGACATCTACGAGCTTCTGGAGGAGATCGAGGACCAGCTGCTCGACGGGCTCTCGAGCCTGGTCAACGACCGCCTCATGCGCGGGGAGCGGCTCGACTTCTCGCAGCACATGGGCACGATCCTGCAGATGGCGCAGCGGTATCGCGGCTACTTCGAGGTGCTCGTGGGCGAGCGGGGCGACCCTGCGTTCGTGCGCCGCTTCAAGGGGGTGCTCGCGCCGCTGCTCGAGCGCTTCGTGCTGCCGGCCGAGGGCCTCGCGCCGCAGGAGGCGCGCGTGCTGCTGGAGTTCTACCTCTCGGGCATCGTGGCCGCGGTGAGCACGTGGCTCTCGGAGGACGAGCCGATGTCGATCGACCAGCTCATCGCCCTCATCGTCGGCGAGATCCTGCGGTAGAACCTGCGCCCCGGCCACCTAGTGCGCACGGAAGAAGGCGAGCGCGATCGCGTTGGGGCCCACGTGCGTGCCGATGGTGGCGCCCACCGAGGTGATCGGCAGGTCCTTCTCGGCGATGCGACCCTCCCAGATGGCCCGGTTGTCCTCGAGGTACTTGCGCAGCAGCTTGTCCGAGAGGCCCGTGTAGCCCAGGAGCACCGGCATGCCGAAGTCGATGCCGCTCTTGTCGACCTCCTGGTGCAGCAGGTTGCGACCGTTCTTGGAGCCGCGCGCCTTGCCGAACATCACGACCTCGCCGTCGCGCACGCCCACCACGGGCTTGATGTTGAGCAGCTCGCCGATGGTGCCCACGCTCTTGGGGATGCGCCCGCCGCGCTTGAGGTACTCCAGCGTATCGAGAAGCGCCACCAGGCAGACGCGCTCGCGCTCCTCCTCCAGGCGCGCGGCGATCGCGGCGGCATCGAGCCCCTCGTCGGCGAGGCGCAGCGCGAGCAGCACCAGGACGCCCTGGCCGATGGTCGCGTTCTTGCCGTCCACGACGTGGACCTCGTCGAAGTCGGCCGCCGCGGTGACGGCGCTCTGCCAGGTGCCGGACAGCGCCGAGGACAGCGTGACCACCACGGCCTCGTCGCCGGCGGCGCGGACCTGCTCGAAGACCTGCGCGTACTGGTAGGGCGTCGCCTGGCTCGTCTTGGGGAGCTCGTCGCTCTCGACGAGCAGCTCGTAGAAGCGGTCGTTGGTGAGGTCCACGCCGTCCGCGTAGGTGGTCTCGCCGAAGGTGATGCCCAGCGGCAGCACCGTGAGGCGCGGGTCCGCGGACGCCTCGCCCGGGATGTCGAAGCCGGAGTCGGTGATGATGCGAACGGACATGGGCGTCCCCTTCCCTCGGGCCCCGGGCTAGCGCCCGATGGTCCTGAGCTTCTCCAGGATGTGGTTGAGCGAATCGTACATCTGCAGGCGCTGACGCGCGGCGAGCTCGCCGCCGGCCTCGTCGAGCACTCGGTGAATGATGTCCTCGAGCGGGCGCGTGACCTCGCGGCCCTTCTCGGTGAGGAACACCGGCGCGCGGTACTTGGTGCCGTCGCCGTCCGCGTCGCCCACCTCAACGAGCCCGTCGTCCTCGAGGTGCGCGAGCGTGCGCGACATGGCGGCGCGGCTCACGTCAACGAGGCGCGCCAGCTCCGAGGCCGTGATGCCCTCGGGGTGCTTGAGCAGGTAGTACAGGCACATAACGTCGGAGCCGCGGAAGCCCAGGCGCCGGGCCTCGGCGTTCTTGATGCGCTGGATCTCCTTGCTCAGCGCACCGATGATGCTCACAAAGTCCTCGAAGCGCGTCTCTGGCATGCCGGTCCCTTCGCTGCCTGTCACCCCCACAGTATCGACGCAGTTGTTACCTTGTCAACATCTCCACGGGTCCCCCACGGACGGGGCGCCGCGTGTCTCCCGCCCGCCCAAAGCGGGTATCCCTCCCCTAGGCAGCCGGCGAGAATAACGCGCAGAATCGGACATGCGCGTTATTTTTACCTGCTCATATATAAAGTGGTAGCTGATTCTGCGCGTTATTCACGTCGCGACCGGAATGGCCCGCGCGGCGAGAAGGGCGGCGGCGAGGCGAGGGGGGATTCGTGGACCTGTTCGACTACCTCGTAACGAGCCTCGAGGGCTTCGACGAGCGCCCGCTCGGGCCCGTCGACTCCGCGGCGCTCTCGCAGTTCTGCATGGTGCGCGGCGAGGGCGTCGTCCCGCCGGCGCGCCTGGGGGACGCCGCGTGGCGCGACCGTCTGCGCGCCTGGGCCACGCGCCCCGCGCGCTTCTCGGACCTTCTGCGCGCCGATCGCATGGACGACCAGTTCTGCGGGCTCGCTCCTGACGACATACGCCGCGAACTGGCACTTCTCGTTGCCAGCCCGCGCTTTCGCGACCTGGAGCTGCGCGACCGCGCCTCGGTTTTCGACGAGGGGGCGCACGTGCAGTTCGCGGCCGCGACGCTGGTGTGGCGCTCGCCGCGGGGCCGCGAGAACGACTTTGCCTACGTGGGCTTTCGCGGCACGGACGACAGCGTCACGGGTTGGCGCGAGAACTTCGACATGGCCGTCGACCCGCCCGTGCCGGCGCAGCGCCTCGCGGCGGAGTACCTGGCCGACGTCGCCCGCCACCTGCCGCGCCGCCTCTACGTGGGCGGCCACTCCAAGGGTGGCAACCTCGCCACCTACGCCGCGCTCGTCGCGCCGCCGGAGGTCCGTGACCGCATCGAGCGCGTCTTTGACCATGACGGCCCCGGCTTCAAGGCGAGCCTGCTCGACGAGCTGGACTTCTCGGCGCTCGAGGGGCGCATCCACCGCACCGTGCCCGAGGAGTCGGTGGTGGGCATGCTCATGGACACGCCCGCGCCCACGCGCGTGGTCAGGAGCTCCGCGCGCGGCGTGGCCCAACACAGCGTCTTCACCTGGGAGATCGAGGGCTACGACTTCGTCTACGCCGAGCGCGTGGCCCCCTCGGCGACCTTCGCGCACGAGCTGCTGGACGGCTGGCTCTCCTCGCTCGGGGAGCAGGAGACGCCGCGCGTGGTGGACGCGCTCTTCCGCGCGATCGAGGCGTCCGGGGCGAGAAGCGCCGGCGAGGTGATCTTCGGCGGCGCGGGCTCGATCGGCCTGATCACCGAGGCGGCGCGCAACCTCGACCAGGAGACGCGCGACGTGCTCATGCCCGCGCTGTCCAAGCTCGCCGCCGCGGCCGCGCGCGCCGGCGCCCACGGCGTGGCCGGCATGGTCCGCGGCGGCTGAGCGAGCGACCGACGCCGACCGGGCGCCCCGCCTCGCGCGGGCGCGCATCGGGTAGACTGGCGAGAACAGCAGCGTGGGAAGGAGAGACCATGCCGGAGATTCGCAAGCAGAACGCACCGATCGTCGAGGGAGGCCGCACGGGCGCGCCGACCCTCATGAGCCCGCGCGCCTACAACCTGACGCTGGCCGCCCTGCTCTTCGTGAGCTTCCTCGTGATGGGGCTCGCGGCGCGCTGGGTCACGACGCCCTCGTTCTACCTGACGTTCGCCCGCTCGGCGGGCGCGCTCGTCATTGGCAGCTTCGTCGTCACGATCGTGAGCATCTTCGTCATGAGCTCGGGCAAGAAGCACCAGAGCGTGACGCGCTCGGCCGTGGGGTTCGCGCTGTTCACGCTCTCGTTTGGCTTCACGCTCGGCGCAGCCACGGCCTCCTACGACAACGTGACCGTGAGCGGAGCGCTGCTCGCCACCGCCGGCGTGGTGGTGGTCTTTGGCGCGCTCGGCCTGGCATTCCCGAGCTTCTTCGCCAAGGTCTACCGCGTGTGCGCGGCCGGGCTCATCGGCGTGCTCGTGGCCGGACTGGTGCTCTCGCTGCTGGGCGTCAGCCAGGGCGCGCTCGACTGGGTCATCCTGGCGCTGTTCTGCGGCTTCGTGGGCTACGACCTCTACCAGGCCGCGATCGACGCGCCCACGCTCCCCAACGCGATCTGGCACGCGGCCGACATCTTCATCGACATCGCCAACATCCTGCTGAGCCTGCTCAACATCATGGACCGCGACTAGCTCCCGCCGGCGCCGCGCGTGCCGCTCGCCGGCCCCGATTGTTTCAACGAGAAGAACACCCTTGCGCGCCCGGGCGCGGACGCGTATCTTGTCCCCCAACAGACGACGCCGCCCCGCGGCAGACCAGCGAGAGGAGAGAAGCCATGACCACGACCGTTGCCAACGCTGCGAGCACGTCCCTGAAGTGGTGGTGGCGCAACTTCTCGTCGCTCGGTCGATGGTGAGCTCACGCGCCCTTACATCTTGCGCCTGAGGGGCTCCCGGAAGACCGGGGGCCCTTTTTCGTAGGCATCCGCGCGGGCCGCTGCCCGCATCCCCCAACAAACCCCACTCCGAAAGGATTCAAATCATGTCCCAGAACGCTGCCACCGCCCAGAACGCCCGCACCGTCACCGCCGTCGACCACGGCAAGCTCGACGTCCAGGCCCTCGTCCTTCTCGCCGTGCTCCTCGCCGTGGGCTTCATCCTCAACTTCACCGTGGGCAACGCCGTCGCGGCCGTGACCGGCGGCGTCATCCAGCCCGAGTTCATCATCTCCGCGTTCTGCCTGATGATCCTCGTGGTGCGCCCCAACGTGGGCCAGGCGCTCATCGTGGGCCTCATCTCGGCCGCCGTCATCCAGATCACCACCAAGTCGCCGTTCATCGACTTCGCCGCCGAGGGCGTCGCCGCCATGCTGATGGCGCTCATCGTCGCGGGCGGCATGCGCACCGGCGCCCGCGCGGCCGTCCCCGCGCTCGGCACCTTCGTCACCACCGTGGTCTCCGGCGTCATCTTCATGGTCATCAAGATGGCCCTGATGGGGTTCGCCCAGAACCTCACCGCCGTCATGCTCCCCGTGGTGCTGGCCACGGGCGTCTTCAACGCGATCCTGGTGGGCGCCCTGTACCCGCTCCTGCGCAAGATGCTCAAGCTGAACGACTAGTCCTGACGACGAAGCACGCGCTACCATGAGGGGCGCCGCAGCGAGCGGCGCCCCTTTCCCGGACGCAACGAGAGGCCCCCATGGCAACACCCGCACCCGCGATCATCGAGCTCGACGACGTCTCCTTCTCCTACGGGGGCGAGACGAGCCGCGCGCTCGACCACGTCACGCTGGAGGTGCGCGCCGGCGAGTTCGTGGGCGTGGTCGGCCCGTCCGGGGCCGGCAAGTCCACGCTCGCCGCCGTCATGTCCGGCGCCATCCCCCACCACTTCCGCGGCTCGTTCTTCGGCGCGGCGCGCGTGGACGGGCGCGACACCTGCGAGGTCTCGCTCACCGACATCGCGCGCGTGGTGGGCAGCGTGGCCCAGGACATCGACGCGCAGATGGTCGCCCCGGTCGTGGAGGACGAACTGCTCTTCGGCCTGGAGAACTTCGGCGTCCCCCACGACCAGATCGAGCGGCGCCTCGCGGACGCGCTGGCCACCGTGGGCATCGAGGCGCTGCGCGACCGCGAGATCGCCACGCTCTCGGGAGGCCAGAAGCAGAAGGTGGCCATCGCGGCCATCCTCGCGCTCGCGCCGCGGGCGCTCGTGCTCGACGAGCCCACCGCCGCGCTCGACCCGGCCTCGTCGAAGCTCGTCTTTGACACGCTGCGCAAACTCAACCGCGAGAACGGCATCACGGTCGTGGTGATCGAGCAGAAGGTGGCGCTTCTCGCCGAGTTCTGCGGCCGCGTGGTCGTGATGGCCGAGGGGCGCGTCGCGCTCGACGGCACGCCGCGCGAGGTCTTCTCGCATGCTGCCGAGCTGCGGCACATGGGCGTGGACAGCCCGCGCGTGGCCCGCGTGTCCAACAGCCTCGCGGAGCACGGCCTGGCGCCGGCGGGAGGCGCTCCGTGCCTCAGGGTGGGCGAGGCGACCGAGCTCGTGCGCGGGATTCTCGGCGCCGCCGGCGCCGGCGCGCCGGATGCCGAGGCGCCGCGCGGAACCGCGACGGGCAGGGCATCCCGCCACGCGCCCGTGCGCCGCCCGCACGAGGGCGAGCCCGTGGTGAGCTTCAGGCACGTGGGCTTTTTGTATCCCGGCAGCGGCGACGGCGTGAGCGACGTCAGCCTCGACGTGTGGCCGGGCGAGCTGGTGGGCGTGGTCGGGCAGAACGGGGCCGGCAAGACCACGATGACCAAGCTGCTCAACGGCCTGCTCAAGCCGGCCGAGGGCCAGGTGGTCGTGGCGGGGCTCGACACCCGCGAGGTGCCCGTGAGCCGGGTCGCGCGCCACGTGGCGACCCTGTTCCAAAACCCCGACCGCCAGCTCTGCAAGGGCACGGTGCTCGAGGAGGTCGCCTTTGGGCCCGAGCTCGCCGGCGCGACGCCCGACGAGGCCCGCGAGCGGGCGGGCCACGTGATTGAGCGCTTTGGCCTGCCCGCCGACGAGTCGCCCTTCTCGCTGTCGCGCGGGCAGCGCCAAATGGTGGCGCTGGCCTCCGTCGTGGTGACGGAGCCCGAGGTGGTGCTGCTCGACGAGCCCACGAGCGGACTCGACTACCGCGAGTGCATGACCGTCATGGAGACGGTGCGCGAGCTGGCCGAGGGCGGCTGCGCCGTCGTGATGGTCAGCCACGACATGGAGGTGGTCTCGGACTTCGCCGAGCGCGTGGTGGTCATGGCGGACGGGCACGTGCTCGCCCAGGGCCCCACCGACGAGCTCTTCGCGGACGCCGAGCTCATGGCGCGCGCCAGCGTGGAGGCGCCGCAGGTCGTGCGCCTCTCGCAGGAGCTCGCGCGCACGGCGTCGCCCGCCTTTGCCGGGATCAGTCAGGTCTCCGGCGTCGTCGACCTCGTGGAGGAGATAATCAGCCGTGGTTAGCGTCATCGACTACGTCCCCGGGGACACGCTGCTCCACCGCCTCAACCCCGTGACCAAGCTCGCGGTGGCCGCCGCCATCATCGTGGCGACCTTCCTCGCCGACACGTTCCCGCTGCTCGTGGGGCTGATCGCGCTCACGCTGGCGCTCGGCCTCTACGCCGGCGCGCTCGGGCGACTGGCGTCTCTGCTCAAGGTGCTCGTCCCGCTGGCCGTGGTGATGTTCCTGCTGCAGACCGCCTTCGCCCAGAGCGGCGAGCACCTGGTGGGCTGGCTCACCACGGGCGGGGTGGAGAGCGCGGCCAAGGCGTGCCTGCGGCTGCTCGGCGTGGCGATGCCGCTCATCCTGATGCTCTCGGTGACCAAGCTGGGGGACCTCGCCAACGCGTGCGTGGAGGTGCTGCACGTGCCGTACCGCTACGCGTTCACGTTCACCACGGCGCTACGCTTTGTGCCGCTCTTCGCGCAGGAGATGAACGCGATCGTGGAGGCGCAGACGGCGCGCGGCGTGGAGTACGACACCAGGAACCCCTTCCGCAAGCTCGTGCTCATGCTGCCGCTGTGCGTGCCGCTGCTCGCCAGCTCGGTGAGCCGCACCGACGCCACGGCGCTCGCCGCCGAGCAGCGCGGCTTCTACCTGCGCACGCGCGCGAGCAGCTACAAGCGCTACCCGCTTGCCAGCGCCGACCTCGCCGTGCTGGCGTGCTGCGTGGCGCTCATCGTGGCTGGCGCGCTGCTGTAGGGGGCGAGCGTTGTGACCGTCGGGCAACGCACCCCGCAGCGGGCGGCGCGCGGAGAAGGAGGCCTCGTGGGGGCAGATGAGAAAGGTCGGCAGCCCGAGGTCGCAACCGCGGCGACGCGCCTTCACATCAAGGGCTTTGACGCGCTGCCCGAGGAGGCCGTGGCCATCCGAACGGCCGTCTTCATGAGCGAGCAGGGCTTTGTTGACGAGTTTGACGACACGGACGACCGCGCGTGCCACCTGGTGCTCTTCGACGGGGAGCAGCCCGTGGCGACCCTGAGGCTCTTTGCCGGTGAGACCCCCGGCGAATGGGTGGTCGGCAGGCTCGCCGTTGCCAGGAGCCATCGCGGGCTCGGCCTGGGCGCCCTGACGCTGCGCGAGGCGGAAGCCGAGGCGGCTCGGCGCGGCGGCGGGCACGTGATCCTGCACGCGCAGGTCCGGTCCAAGGGGTTCTACGAGCGCTGCGGCTACGAGGCCTACGGAGAGGTGGACCTCGACGAGGGCTGCCCGCACACCTGGATGCGCAAGGAGCTCTAGCGCTCCGGCCGCGACAGCGCCGTTTTGGCCGCGCGCGGCCTCGGGGCCCGCCTGCCTGCACAAGTTGGGCGGTTTTTCGGGCGCCCCGTGAGTAGCGACGGATAGGTCTCCCGTGTTTGCGCAGGTAGGAAAATGGGAGCCCGACGGTACTACTTGAGGCGCCCCTCAAAAACCGCCCAACTTGTGCGCACCGTCAGGGGCAGGTCCCAGCAGAGGGCTCCCCGGGCGCATAATGGGGCCAGAACCAGCGTCCGCCCGCGTCCCGGGAGCCCCATGACCGCACCCTCGCCCACACCCCTTGACGTCCTGCGCCAGACCTTCGGCTACGACTCGTTCCGGCCGCACCAGGCCGAGATCACGGACGCGGCGCTCGCGGGCCGCGACGTGCTGGCCGTGATGCCCACCTCCGCGGGCAAGTCAATCTGCTACCAGGTGCCGGCGCTCGTGCTGGCCGCACGCGCGGGCGGCCTCACGGTGGTGGTCTCGCCGCTCATCTCGCTCATGGCGGACCAGGTGGGGGCGCTGCGCCAGAGCGGCGTCGCGGCGAGCTACCTCAACTCGACGCTCACCGCGCCCGAGCGCGCCGAGGTGCTCCGCGCGATGACGTCCGGCGAGCTCGCCCTGCTCTACGTGGCCCCCGAGCGCCTGGACGACCCGTCGTTTCTCGAGACCGCGTCCGCGCGCGGCGTCGCACTGCTTGCCGTGGACGAGGCGCACTGCATCTCGCAGTGGGGAAACGACTTCCGCCCCAGCTACCAGCGGATCATTGACTTCGTGGCGGCGCTGCCGGCGCGCCCGCCGGTCATGGCGCTCACGGCCACGGCCACGCGCGCGGTGCGCGAGGACATCCGGGAGGCGCTCGGCCTGCGCGACCCGCTCGTGGTCGTGGCGAGCTTCGACCGCCCCAACCTGAGCTTCTCGGTGGCGCGCCCGCGCGGCCGCGCCGAGAAGGACCGGGAGCTCGTCGCCTTCTGCCGCGCGCGGGCCGAGCGCTCCGGCATCGTCTACTGCTCGAGCCGCCGCGCCGTCGAGGAGGTCTGCGAGCTGCTCTGCGACGAGGGGCTTCTCGCCTGTCGCTACCACGCCGGCCTCCCGGCCGACGAGCGCGAGCGCAACCAGGAGGACTTCCTCTGCGACCGCCGCCGCGTGATGGTGGCCACCAACGCCTTTGGCATGGGCATCGACAAGTCCAACGTGAGCTACGTGGTCCACTACAACCTGCCGCTCAGCCTGGAGAACTACTACCAGGAGGCGGGCCGCGCCGGGCGCGACGGCACGCGCGCCGAGTGCCTGCTGCTCTACTCCCCCGGCGACGTCCACACCGCCGAGTTCCTGCTCTCCCGCTCCGAGCCGCGCGAGGACCTCACGCCCGAGCAGCGCGCCGAGCTCGCCGAGCGCGACGCCGAGCGGCTGCGCCAGATGGTCTTCTACGCCACCACCACCGAGTGCCTGCGCGCCCACATCCTGCGCTACTTCGGCGAGGAGGCCCCCGCGTACTGCGGCAACTGCGGGAACTGCCTCGCGGACTTCGAGGAGGTCGACGCCACCACCGACGCGCTCAAGGTCGTGAGCTGCGTGGCCCGCATCGCCCAGCGCGGGCGCAGCGCGGGGGCGGCCCTGGTCACGGACGTGCTGCGCGGCTCGCGCGGCGAGAGGGTCCTGCAGCGCGGCTTCGACACGCTCTCCACCTACGGCATCATGCGCGACGTCCCCGCCGCGCGCGTGCGGGCGCTCATCGACGAGCTGGTCTTTCGCGGCGTACTGGCGCGGACGGCGGGCGACTACCCCACGATCTGCCTGGGCGGTGCGGCGGGCGCGTTCCTGCGGCGCGAGTCCCCGTGGGACGAGCCGTTCGTCGTCAAGGTGGCGCGCGGGAAGCCGCGGGCCGCCGCGGTGCCGGCGGGGTCGCCGATGCGGGACAAGACCCGGCGCGCCACGGACGTCTCCGAGCTCGACGAGGCCGGTCGCGAACTCTACGAGCGCCTCGCGCAGCTGCGCGGCGAGCTCGCGCGCGAGCAGGGCGTGCCGGCCTACTTCATCTTCAGCAACGCGACGCTCGTGGACATGTGCGCCAAGCGGCCGCGCGACGCCGAGGAGCTTCTCGGCGTGTCCGGCGTGGGGGCCAAGAAGGCCGAGCGCTACGGCGAGGCGTTCCTCGCCGCGATCAACGGCTAGGGCCGCGTCGCCGACCACATGCGGCTTCCTGACGATCTTGCGCCAAGAAACGTCAGGAAGCCGCACCGCAACGTCTGACGTGCGGAAAGCTGACACTTTTGGTGGCCAAACCGTCAGGAAGCCGCATGCCAAAGTTTGAGGTGCAGGAAGCTGACGCTCTGAGCCGCTAAACCGTCAGGAAGCCGCACGTCATCCCAGCTCGACGGTGTGGAGCGACTTGTAGCGGGCGCCGTCGGGTCCCAGGATGCCGCGGAACAGGGTGACGCGGCGAGCCTCGTCCGGTCGCGGGAACGCGAGGTCTCCTAGCGCGGCGCGCGGCAGCCGGGCGCGGCGGGCGAGCGTCACGTGCGGGCGGAAGGGCTTCTCGTCGTACGCGAGGCCGCGGGCGGCCAGCTCCGCGCGCGCCCGGGCGGCGAGAAGCCCCAGCTCATCGGTCGCGCGAACCCCCAGCCAGAGCGTGGTCGCCCGCCCGGAGCCGAACGTGCCGAGGCCCTCGGCGGCCAGCTCCACCGGCCCCGCCCCCGCGCACGCCGTCTCGAGCGCGTCCATCGCGACGCGCGCCTCGGCCTCCCCCACCTCGCCGAGAAACGCGAGCGTGAGGTGGCGGTTCTCGGCCGGCACGAAGCGCCCCTCGCACGTCCGCTCGAGGGCGCGCGCGAGCGCCGAGACCTCGTCCGCGAACGCCTCCGGCAGCTCCAGCGCAACAAAGGCCCGCATCCGTCCTCCCCTCGGCGCCCGGACGTTTCCACTTGAAGAAGCCCGATCGGGCGCCGGATCGGTGTGACACAATATCGTCACAGGTGGGGAGAGGAGTCAAGGTGTTCCGTCCGTCATGTGACGCCCAGAATCCTGACGCGCACGCGAACCACGCCGTGTCGTTCCCGTTCCCCTCGCCTCCGCTCGGAACGCTGGTTGAGGAGGCATAGCCATGGCAGTGCGTCTGCGCGAGCTGAGTGACCGCATGGAGCGGCTCGGCGTGACCCTGGTGGCGGGGCGCGACGGCCTCAATCGCACCGTGCGCTGGGTGCACATGGTCGAAAGCATCGAGGTCACGGAGTTTCTCGACGGCCAGGAGCTCGTCTGCATGACGGGCATCGGCGTGCAGCGGGGCGGCGAGCCGGCCTTGGAGGAGCTCGTGCGAGCCGCCGCGGCGGCGGGGGCGAGCGGAGTGCTCATCAACGTCGGCCCCTACGTGAAGAGGATTCCCGACACCCTGGTCGCATACTGCAACGAGGTGTCCCTGCCGCTGTTCTGCGCACCCTGGGAGGTGCACCTCGCCCGCGTGATGCACATGACGTCCCTGGCGGTCGCGCTCGCCGACCAGGAGAGCCTGGAGCTCGAGGCGGCGCTCAGGAACGCGCTGCTCAAGCCCGACCAGGAGTCACTCTATCTCGAGCAGCTCAACCGCGTGGGCTATCGTCGCGAGTGGAGCTACTGCGTGAGCGCACTCGACCTCGACGTCCCCGCGGACGACGGTCCCGACGAGGACCTGAGGGGCATCGTGCTCCCGTCGGTGGACTCCCCCGTCGAGGACGCCGAGCCGCTCTCGGACGCCCTGCTGCGCCGCACCAAGAACATAGCCGACGACCTGAGAACGCTCCACGAGTGGCGCATGACCCCGTTCTCCTTCGACGGGCTGGTCATCCTGGTCTTCGCCGACTACCAGCTCGACGACGTCCGCCGGATGACCGAGGAGGTCATCGACGCCTGCGTGGCGCGCTGTCGGCATCGCATCCGCGCATACGCCGGAGTCGGAAAGGTCACCAAGAACGCTCGCTGCATCGGCAAGAGCTACGGGCAGGCGGTTCGCATCGCGCGGCTCCAGCGCCTGCGGGACGTGCCCGACTCGCCGTGCCTCTACGACGAGATGGGCGTGGACAAGCTGCTCGTCGCCGTGGACGATCCCGCGATCCTCGAGGAGTTCGCCGACGAGAGCGTCAACCGGATAGTGAGCTACGACGAGACGCACAACTCGGGCCTGCTCGAGGTGCTGAGCATCTACCTCTCCCACAACGGCAGCGTGCAGCAGACGGCCGACCAGCTCTTCGTGCACCGCAACACGGTCACCTACAAGCTGAACAAGATCGAGTCGCTGCTCGACGCGGACCTGTCGGACTTCGAGACGCGCGTGAGGCTCTACCTGGGCATCAAGGCACGCGAGATAGCGCTCTGCTAGCGGTCGCCGACCTGGGCCGGCCGCGTCGCGTCACGCGAGCGCGGCGTCCGCGGAGAGCGCTGCGTTGAGCATGACCGTGGCCCCCTCGGCACAGTGCCTCACGCTCGAGTGCTCGCGCTCGCAGTGCGAGAGGCCCGCGCGCGACTGAACGAAGATCATCGTGGTCGGCAGCATGTAGGCCGCGAACTGCGCGTCATGGCCCGCGCCGGAGTGAATCGGCATGTGGCTCACGCCCGCCCGCTCGCACGCGTCCTCGACGAAGCCCCGCAGCCGCGCGTCGAAGGGCGTGGTGTCGCGCTGCCAGGCGAGCTCGACCTCACAGGAGCATCCGGCCCAGGTGCGCTCGGTCAGGGAGAGCACCACGTCGCGAGCGCGCTCGATGACGGCCGGGTCCTCGTGACGCACGTCGAGCGTGAACTCGAAGACGTCCGGCACGCAGGTGTGCACGTTGGGGTGGCAGGTGACCTCGCCGGTCGTGTAGACGAGGTCGTCGACGTCGAGCGCATCCAGACGGTCGTGCAGGTGGCGCAGCGCCTCGGAGGCGGCGTAGAACGCGTCCCTGCGTCGCGGCATGGGGAAGGTGCCCGCGTGCGTGGTCTCCCCCAAAAAGCGGATGCGATACATGAACATGCCGATTACGCAGTCAACGACGCCCAGTTCGCAGCCGGCCTCCTCGAGAATGGGACCCTGCTCGATGTGCGTCTCGAAGTAGCAGCAGGCCTTCTCGGGCGAGATGCGCCGCTCGGCGTCCCCACGATAGGGAAACTCCGCGAGCGCCTCCCCGAAGGTGCGCGCCGGACCGTCGATGGCCCGCGACGCCATCATATCGTCATAGCGAAAGCCGCCCTTGACCGCCTCGGGAAGCCAGTCGTAGCAGGTGATTCCCGAGCACATCATGGAGGGCGGGTATAGCGAGCCCTCCTCGTTCGTCCAGATCATCGCCGTGAGCGGGTGACGATGCGCGATGCCCTCGCGCGCCACCGTGGTGAGGACCTCCATGGCGCTCATGACGCCGAGAATGCCGTCGTAGTTTCCCCCGTTGCGCACCGAGTCGGCGTGCGAACCCATGACGATCCGCTTGGCGGAGGCATCGGTGCCCGGCAGCGTCGCGTACATGTTGGCGAGGTCGTCGGCCTCAATGACCGCGCCGATGGCCTCCATGCGACGGATGAACTCGGCCCTCGCCTGGGCGTCCTCGGCCGAGAGCGCATAGCGGGTGACGCCACCGTGCCCCGTGTCCCCGAACTTCGAGAAGGTCTCGATCAGGTCTCGCATCCGTTCCTCGTCACAGGCGTACATGGCTGACCCCCTTCTGCCGAAGCATGGCCCTCTGATTGGATCCGTGCACAATGAGAAGAAAAGCTCCGTGCGCGAGCACATAACAGGCATGCTATGGGGCGTTTGTTTCGAGCCATTTACGTCGCGATATCAGTATTCGCTCAGACATGTATTTATGCTCTAGCACAAATTCTTTTGAGCGACAGCTCACTTACAATTCGCCGGCGGCGTTCGTAGACTAGCCGTCATTCGTTCACACCGACGAAGGGGGAACCATGAACGACATGACCCGGCGCGACTTTGTCAAGATCGCCGGCGGTGCCACTGCTGCGCTGGGAGGCGCGCTCGGCCTCGCGGGGTGCCAGGGCAGCGCCATCTCGCAGGCGTCGGGCGACGACTCGTCGGACGGCGACACCATCAAGATTGGCATCCTCTACTCCACGACCGGCGACTTCTCCATCTCGGAGACGCCCATGCAGAACGCGGCCAAGATGGCCGTCGACGAGATCAACGCGGCGGGCGGCATCAACGGCAAGCAGATCGAGACCGTCGTCACCGACTACGGCTCGGACCCCTCGCTCGCCTCGCAGAAGGCGCAGGAGATGATCCTGGAGAACGGCGTGTGCGCCATCGTGGGCACCAACTCGTCGGCCACGCGCGAGGCCGTGCTGCCCACCATCGAGCAGAACAACTCGCTGCTCGTGTACAACACCTTCTACGAGGGCGGCACCCCGTCCCCCAACTGCCTCTACACCAACACCTGCCCCAACCAGCAGATCAAGGACTTCATCCCGTACATCTGCGAGAACATGGGCAACCGCATCTTCTTCGTGGGATCCGACTACGAGTTCCCGCACACGGCGCTCGCCTATGCCAAGAAGATCCTCGAGGAGGAGGGCGGCGAGCTGCTCGGGGAGGAGTACATGCCCACTGACGCCACCGACTACTCCTCGGTCATCAACAAGATCAAGACCGCGGCGCCCGACGCCGTGTTCTCCGCCGTCGCGGGCAACGCCTCGGTCCCGTTCTACAAGCAGTACAGCCAGTACGGCATGGACCCGAAGGAGGTGCCCATCTGCTCCATCTCCGCGCACGAGGGCACCGTCAAGGGCATCGGCGAGCCCGCCGTGGGGACCTACTCGAGCTTCGAGTACTTCAACAGCATCGACTCCGACGAGTCGCAGACCTTCATCGAGAACTACGCCGACGCCTTCGGCACCGACACCACCGTCTCCAACTCCGCCGAGGCCGCCTACCACGGCACCTACATGCTCGCCAGGGCTATCGAGAAGGCCGGCAGCACCAACACGGACGACATCATCGCGGCGGCCGCGGGCCTCGAGTGGGACACGCCCGCCGGGCACCTCAAGATGCACGAGTCCAACCATCACGCCTACCTGTACTCCTACATCGGGCGCGTGACCGA
Organism: Thermophilibacter sp.; assembly: GCF_966187215.1. Classification (NCBI taxonomy): domain Bacteria; kingdom Bacillati; phylum Actinomycetota; class Coriobacteriia; order Coriobacteriales; family Atopobiaceae; genus Thermophilibacter; species Thermophilibacter sp. The sequence goes on along the minus strand of NZ_CBIFYV010000010.1, from coordinate 5,713 downwards.
CGACCTCACCTTCGAGATCGTCAGGCAGTCCGACGGGCTGATCGAGCCCGACCCCGAGGCATAGCCCCCGTCGGCGCCGCTGGGCGCGCACACCCAAGAGGAAAGGAGGTCAGGCGATGGAGCTGTTTCTGTCGCAGCTTGTCAACGGCATCTCTAACTCGGCGATCCTGTTTCTGGCCGCCGCGGGGATGGTCATCATATTCGGCATGCTCGGCGTCGTGAACATGGCGCACGGCGAGTTCATCATGGTGGGCGCCTATGTGGGCTGCACGGTGGTGGGGTCGCTCGGGCTGCCCTTCCCCGTGGCCTGCGTGCTCGCGTTCGTGTTCACGGCGCTGCTCGGCGTCGTCATCGAGCGCCTGATCATACGGCGGCTCTACGGCAAGGTCGCCGAGACGATGCTCGCCACGTTCGGTCTCACCTACATCCTGCAGCAGATCGTCAGGATGATCTTCGGTCCCGAGGACCAGCACCTCGCCATGCCCATCGACGGCTCCGTGCAGATCGGCCCGGTCATGATGCCCGCCTACAACCTCTTCCTGGTGGCGGCGGCGCTCGTCGCGCTGGGCGTGACGATGCTGCTGTTCTTCAAGACGTCGTTCGGCATGCAGCTGCGCGCCGTCACGCAGAACAGCGACATGTGCCGCTGCCTCGGCATCAACGTCGAGCGCGTCAACTGCCTCACCTTTGCCTACAGCTGCGGGCTGGCGGGGCTGGCGGGCGTCCTGATAGGGGTCGTCAAGTCCATCACGCCGAGCATGGGCACGACGTATCTGGTCGACAGCTTCCTGGTGGTGGTGCTCGGCGGGCTCAACTCGCTCGTGGGCACGCTCGCCGGCTCGACCGTCATGGGCGAGCTCCAGACGCTCATGGCCGGCTACATGAGCGACACGACGGCGCGTCTCATCATCTTCGCGGTGATCATCGTCATCATCCGCTTCCGTCCACAGGGGCTCTTCGCGTCCCGGGAGAGGAGGTAGTCCCATGGCCTCCAGAATCAGGTCCGTCTCGCTCGACCGCTGGGTCGCGTTCGCCCTGTTCGTGATTCTCGCCGTCGTGCCCTTCGTGGGGTCGCTCTACAACACGCAGACCTTCGGCCGCTTCATCTCCTACATGATCCTCGCGCTCGCGCTCGACATCCTCTGGGGAGGGTCGGGTCTCATGGACCTCGGCTTCGCCGTGTTCTTCGGCCTCGGTGGCTACGTCGTCGGCATCTCGCTCTCCATCCAGCACGGGCTGCCGGCCTTCATGACCTCCGGCGGACTCACCGAGCTCCCCGTCTTCTACACGCCGCTGCTGTCCATCCCCGTGGCGTGGGTGATCGCGATCGTGCTCCCGGCGCTCGTCGCGCTGCTCATGGGCTACTTCGTCTTCACCAGCAAGGTCAAGGGCGTCTTCTTCAACATCATCACGCTCGCCTTCGCGTCGCTGTTCGAGCTGCTCATCCGCAACCAGCAGGCCTACACCGGCGGCTCCACCGGCGTCAACGGCATCGCTCGGGGACTCTCGGACATGGGGCTCAACACCATCCAGTGGTATTACGTCGCGCTCGTGGCGCTCGTGGCCGTCTACGCTCTCTGCCGCTGGCTCATGTCGAGCCGCTTCGGCAAGATCGTGAACTCCGTCCGGGACAACGAGGACCGCCTGCAGTTCCTCGGCTACAACCCCGCCACGTTCAAGATGACGATCTTCGCCATCTCCGGTGCCATCGCCGGCTTCGCGGGCGCTCTCTACATCCCCATGTCATCGTTCATCTCGATCGACTCGGGCGGCGTGGTGTTCTCGACCACCATCCTCATCTGGCTCGCCGTGGGCGGTCGCGGCAACCTCACGGGCGCCATGGTGGGGGCGCTCCTGGTGAACCTCCTGCAGAACACGCTCTCCACCTCCTTCGGTGACATGTGGCAGCTCGTCCTGGGCGTCCTTCTCATCCTGATCGTGCAGTTCCTGCCCCGCGGCATCATCGGCACGCTCCTGGACCACCAGCGCACGCGGCGCCTGGAGCGCATGCGCGGGGAGACGGACGGTGGCTCGGGCACCGACCGGGTCGACGCGGAAGGAGGCCGGTGATGGCGTTTCTCGAACTGGTGAACCTCACCGTTGAGTTCCAGGGGTTCCGCGCCGTCGACGAGGTGAACCTCGCCATCGACAAGGGCGACCTGCACGTGATCATCGGCCCCAACGGCGCGGGCAAGACCACGATCATCGACATGATCACCGGCAAGACCAGGCCCACCTACGGTGCCATCAACATCGACGGCGAGAACATCACCGGCAAGAGCCCCTATGAGATCGCCAAGCGCTATCGCGTGGGGCGCAAGTTCCAGGGCCCCAACGTCTTCGACCACATGACGGTCGAGGAGAACATCGAGGTCGCGCTTGCCGGGCACAGCGGGCTGGGTCAGACGTTCGCCTATCGCCGCACCCCGCAGATCGCCGAGCGCATCGACGAGCTCCTCGAGCAGGTCGGGCTCGCGGACATGCGCCGCATGGACCCCACCTACCTCTCCCACGGGCAGCGCCAGTGGCTGGAGCTGGGCATGGTGATGGCGCAGGACCCCGAGATCATCACGCTCGACGAGCCGACGGCCGGCATGACCGCCGACGAGACCTACAAGACCGGCGAGCTCATCAAGCGCGTCATGTGGGGCAAGACGGTCATTGTGATCGACCACGACATCGACTTCGTCAAGCAGATCGCCCAGAGGATCACGGTGCTCAACCAGGGCCGCGTGCTGGCCGAGGGCTCCTACGACGAGATCACCAACAACGAAGAGGTCGTGAGGGTCTATCTCAAGGCCGACAGCGAGGAGGTGTAGCCATGCTGGAGCTCAAGGACGTCGATGTGAGCTATGGACGCAGCCGCATCGTGAACGGCATCTCGCTCACCATCGGCGACGACGACGTCCTGGTGATCCTCGGCCGCAACGGTGTGGGCAAGACGACCCTGCTGAAGGGCATCGTCGGGCTGCTGCCCATCGGGTCCGGGTCGCTCTCGCTCAAGGGGGACGACATCACCAAGACGCCCGCCTGGAGACGCAGCCTGCTCGGCATCGCCTACGTCCCCCAGGGACGCGAGATCTTCCCCCAGCTCACCGTCAGGGAGAACCTCGAGATGGGGGGCATAGCCCACGGGAACTCCCTCGACGAGAAGGCCGAGGAAATCTTCGGGTACTTCCCCGCGCTCGAGCAGCACCTCTCGCGCAGGGGAGGCGTCCTCTCCGGCGGACAGCAGCAGCAGCTCGCCATAGCGCGCGCCCTCATGGCCGACCCGAAGGTCCTTCTGCTCGACGAGCCCACCGAGGGCATCCAGCCCAACGTGGTGCAGGACATCGCCGGCATCCTGAAGCGCTACCACGAGGAGAAGGGGGTGCCCATCATCGTCGTCGAGCAGAACCTCGACTTCGCGCGACGCGTCGGCAGCACCTTCGCCATGATTCAGAAGGGGCAGGTCGTGGCAAGCGGCGGCATCGCCGAGCTGACCGACGAGCTCAGCCGCAAGTACCTGAGCGTCTAGACAACCGACGACATCCCACCACAGCTAGGAGGCCCCATGAACTACGTCATCTGCATCGCGCGCGGGTTCGGATCGGGGGGCAAGACCATCGCCACCCACGTGGGCGAGCGCCTGGGCATCCCCGTCTTCGAGGACCAGGTCCTCACCATGGCGTCGGAGCGCTCCGGCCTGAACGAGCGCCTCTTCCGCGAGGCCGACGAGCGGCTGCGCGGCAGCGCCATCATGCGACGCCTCAGGCAGACGCCCGGCCATCTGCAGGAGGCGCTGCCCCACGAGCGCGCCTTCACCTCGGACGAGAACCTCTTCGCCATCCAGGCGCACATCATCTCCGACCTCGCCGCCTCGCAGTCGTGCGTCATCGTGGGAAAGTGCGCCGACGTGGTGCTGGCCAACCGCTCCAACGTGGTCTCGATATTCATCACCGCGCCGGAGCAGGAGGCGGTCGCCACCATCATGCGCCGCTGCCAGTGCGACGAGGCCCGCGCCCGCGAGCTTGTCAGCAAGACCGACCGCTACCGCTCCGACTACTACCGCTACTACAGCGGCGGCCACGCGTGGAAGGACCCGGACAACTGGGACCTCATCGTGAACACCGCTCGCACGGGCCGCGAGCGAGCGGTCGGGCTCATCTGCTCCTACGTCAACCTGCGCTTCGGCCCGCCCGATGCCCAGGGGGCCGCGGACGGGCCCGCGGGCGCCTGACGCCCGCGCGGCGTCCCGAGCGCCCGCAGAGCGAGACGCCAACCGCAACAGCCAAAAGCGAGAAAGGACCGACATGGACAGCGCCCAGATCAAGGACCTCGACCTTCGCTACAACCTGCACTCGTGGAGCAAGCAGGCGGGCCTCAACCCCCTGCCCGTCGCGGGCGGCGAGGGCATCTACTACTACGACACCGACGGCAACCGCTACACCGACATGTCCAGCCAGCTCGTGAACCTCAACGTCGGACACGGCTGCCAGCCCATCGTCGACGCCATCAAGGAGCAGGCCGAGAGCTACTGCTTCATCCAGCCGTCGTGCGCCTCGGAGCCGCGCGCGGTGCTGGCGAAGATGGTCATCGACCGCATGCCCGACAACATGGGCAAGGTCTTCTTCACCCTGGGCGGGGCCGACGCCAACGAGAACGCCATCAAGATCGCGCGACTCTACACCGGGCGCAAGAAGGTCTTCTCGCGCTATCGCAGCTACCACGGGTCCTCGTTCGGAGCGGGAAACCTCACCGGGGAGCCGCGCCGCTACCCGCTCGAGCCCGGGATCCCCGGCTTCGTGAAGTTCTTCGACCCCTACCTCTACCACGAGACCATCAAATTCGACAGCGAGGAGGAGGCCAGCGCCTACTACGTGTCGAAGCTGCGCGAGCAGATCGTCTACGAGGGCCCGGACCAGGTCGCCGCCGTGGTGCTGGAGACCATCACCGGCTCCAACGGCGTCATCATCCCGCCGCGCGGGTACCTGCCGGGCGTGCGCGCGGTGTGCGACGAGTTCGGCATCATGATGATCTGCGACGAGGTCATGTGCGGCTGGTGCCGGACGGGCAAGATGTTCGGCTTCGAGAACTTTGACGTGAAGCCCGACATCGTGACCTTCGCCAAGGGCATCACCTCGGGCTACGTGCCGCTGGGAGGCTGCGTGGTCTCCAAGGACATTGCCGCGTACTTCGACGATCACACGCTGCAGTGCGGCCTCACCTACTCCGGCCATCCCCTCGCCTGCGCCGCGGGCATCGCCTGCCTCAAGTTCTACGACGACGAGCACATCCTGGACAGGGTGAAGGAGACCGGCGCGGTCCTGGCCGAGCTCGAGGACCAGCTGCTCGAGAAGCACGCCTGCGTGGGCGACGTACGCCACATCGGCCTCTTCTCGGCAGTTGAGCTCGTGAGGGACAAGAAGACCCGCGAGCCGCTCGTGAGCTGGGGCCGGGACCCGCGCGGCATCATGCCGGGCATCATCTCGCGCCTCGCCGAGCGCCGCTTCATGACCTACTCGCACGAGAACAACATCATCGTGGCGCCGCCGCTCGTGATCACCGCGGACCAGCTCCGCGAGGAGATGGCCAAGCTCGACGAGGTGCTGGGCGAGGTGGACGACGAGCTGTAGGGTCCGGGGGGGCAGACAGAGAACAAGGGAAGGAAAACCACTCCCACAAAGAGGAGAGAAACACGGGAAGAAACTTTCCGCCCCCAAAGGGCTAAAGG
>NZ_CBIFYV010000009.1:0-7893 GCF_966187215.1 Thermophilibacter sp. | reverse complement strand
GGTGGGAGCTCGGCTGCAGGCTGTTCGAGCGCGGAAGCCGGAGGATCTCGCTCACTGAGCCCGGCATGCGGCTGCGCATCCGCGCCGAGGAGATCGTGGACCTCGTGGGGCGCACCGAGGAGGAGTTCCGCCTCTCCGCTGACACGATTGCCGGCGAGGTTCGCGTGGCCGGGGGCGAGACCCCGGCGATGGGCCTCGTCGCCGACGTGATCGCCGAGCTCAAGGACAGCTATCCGCTCGTGCGCTTCTCGCTGCACAGCGGCAACGCGCGCGACGTGGCGGAGCGCCTCGAGACGGGGCGCGCGGACTTCGGCGTCTTCATAGGCCACGCCGACCTCTCGCGCTACGAGAGCCTGCGGCTGCCCGCGCGCGACCGCTGGGGCGCGTTCGTGCGCGAGGACGACCCGCTCGCGGCGCTCGACGCCGTGGGCCCCGACGACCTCGCGTCGCGGCCGCTCGTGCTGTCGGAGCAGGCCGACCGGGAGATGGGCACCTGGTTCAGACGCGACCTCGACGAGCTCGACGTGGTGGCCACCTACAACCTGCTCTACAACGCCGCGCTCCTCGCCCGGCGCGGGGTTGGCTGCGTCATCAGCCTCGAGGGCATCGTGGACACCTCGGAGGGGTCCGGCCTGGCGTTTCGGCCGCTCGACCCGGAGGTGACGGCCGAGATCTTCGTGGCGTGGAAGCGCTACCAGACCTTCTCGCCCGCCGCCGAGGCGTTCCTCTCGGGGGTGCGGCGCCGCTGGGGCGCGTGAGCCTACGCCAGCGCGGCGGCGAGCTCCTCGGAGGTCACGAGCGCCGAGCCGTAGCACTTCTCGCAGTGCTCGAGCGCGCCCTCCTGCGTGCCGCAGAGGAAGGTCATCGTGGCGTCGGTCACCACGACGGAGGCGTAGCCGTTGAAGTAGGCGTCGGCGAGCGTATGCAGCACGCAGATGTTGGTGTCGCAGCCCACGGCGATCACCGTGGAGACGCCGAGCTCGCGCAGGGTGAGGTCGAGGTCGGTCTGGAAGAAGCCGGAGTAGCGGCGCTTGGGGATCGTGATGTCGGCGTCCAGGACCTCGACCTCGGGGTAGACGCGCGTCTCGCCGGCGATGCCGTGCTCGCCCCAGAGCTCGAGCTCGCGGTCGAGGCCGCGCACGTGCGCGTCGTTGCAGAAGATCACGGGCACGCCGGCCTCGTGGCAGGCGTCAACGGCGCGGGCAACCGCGGCGCGGTAGGCGGCGGTAGCGGCGTCGGGGTCGTAGAGGGCGTCGTCGCCGACGGCCTCGATGGCGTCGATGACGAGCAGGGCCGTGGCGTTGCGGTCGATTTTCATGGGAGGCCTCCGGGCGGTCGCGTATGGGGTAGCCTGAAGGATAGCGGTTTTCGGTTGGGAGGTGCCGTGTCCGAGTCGTTCTTCGCGCGCGCCCACGACGTGGTGCGCCAGATACCCGCGGGCCGCGTGGCCAGCTACGGGCAGGTGGCGCGCCTGATGGGCGAGCCGCGCAAGGCCCGCTTCGTGGGCTTTGCCATGCACGCGAGCCCGGGCATGGCCGGGGGCGTCCCGTGCCACCGGGTTGTCTTCGCCGACGGGCGGCTGGCGCCGGGCTTCGCCTTCGGCGGCCCGGGCGAGCAGCGGCGCCTGCTCGAGGACGAGGGCGTGGGCTTCCTCCCCGACGGCCGCGTTGACATTGAGAGGTTCGATTGGGAGGCGGCTCAATGAGGGTTGCGATCGTGTGCGCGTCGAGGAGCGGGAACACCGAGCGTCTGGCCGAGCGGGCGCGCGCGGCGCTCGGCGACGCGCTCGTCAACGACGTCGAGGCGGCTGACGTGGTGCTGCTCGGCTCGTGGTGCGACAAGGGCGGGCTGGCCGAGGAGCTGGCGCCCGCGCTTCCGGAGCTGTCCGGCAAGCGCGTCTTCGTCTTCGGGACCTGCGGGTTCGGCGGGAGCCAGGACTACTACGACCGCGTGCTCGACCGCTACCAGGCGGCGCTGCCCGACGGCGCCGAGGTGATCGGGCGCTTCATGTGCCAGGGGCAGATGCCGCCCTCGGTGCGCGAGCGCTACGTCGCGATGGCCGAGAGGGACCCGGAGCGCTTCACCCCGATGATCGAGAACTACGACCGCGCGCTCGGGCATCCCGACGGGGCCGACCTCGCCGCGTTCGAGGCCGCGCTGCGCGCCGCGGGCGTGCTCGGCTGAGGGCCCTCACGACGTCCCCTTTCCGAAAACCTCGCACCACGCGATTACTTCTCAAACCTTCGCCAACAAAAGCCCTGTTGACGGGCAAATCGATTTGAAAAGTATTTGCGTGGTGTGAGGTCTTCGGCAAGAAGGGCGCGCGGGGCGAGAAGGGCGCCGCCGCTCACTCGATCCCGAGGCGCTCCGAGAGCTCGAGCCACTCGTCCTCGAGGGCCTCGCGGGCGGCGAGGCAGTCGTCGAGCGCCCTCTGGGCGGCCATCAGCGCCTCGTAGTCGCTCGGGTCGACCGCGGCCATCGCGGCGCGCAGCTCGTCGGGCTCCCCCGCCGTCTTCTCGAGCTTGCGGCTCACGGCGTCGAAGCGCTTCTTGAGCTCGCGGCGCTCCTGGTTGGAGAGGCCCGACGACGAGCCCTGCGCGAACGCGCTCGGCCCGGCCGTCGACGCGGGGTCGGGCTCCGGCGCCACATCGAGCTGCTCAAGCAGGCGCAGGTACTCGTCCACGCCGCCGGGCACGTGGCGCACGTGGCCGTCGATGAGCGCGAACTGGTCGTCGGTCACGCGCTCCATGAGGTAGCGGTCGTGGCTCACCACCAGAAGCGTCCCCGGCCAGCTGTCGAGCAAATCCTCCATCACGGCGAGCATGTCGGTGTCGAGGTCGTTGCCCGGCTCGTCGAGCACGAGCACGTTGGGCTCCTCGAGAATCACGCAGAGCAGCGCGAGGCGCCGGCGCTGCCCGCCCGAGAGGTCGCGCACGAAGTTCTGCAGCTCGCGCTGCTCGAAGCCCAGGCGCTCGATGAGCTGCGTGGGGCTCTGCATCTTGCCGCCCACGAGGTAGCTGCGCTTGTAGCGGCCCAGCACCTCGATGACGCGCCAGCCGTCCTTCTCGCCGAGCGCGTCGAGGTGCTGGCTCATGAAGCCGAAGCGCACCGAGGCTCCGATCTTGACGGTGCCCGACGTGGGCGCGAGCCGTCCCGTCATGAGCGCGAGCAGCGTCGACTTGCCCGCGCCGTTGGCCCCGAGGATGCCGTAGCGGTCGCCGGGACCGATGATCCAGCTGACGTCGTCGATGACGCGCGAGCCGCCCTCGTAGGCGAAGCTCACGTCCTTCATCTCGATGACCTGCTTGCCCAGCCGGCTCACCGCGAGGCGCTTGAGCTCGAGCGGATTTCTGAGCGGCGGGTCGTTGGCGATGAGGGCGCGCGCGGCCTCCACGCGGAAGCGCGGCTTGCTCGTGCGGGCCTTGGCGCCGTGGGCGAGCCAGTTGAGCTCCTTGCGCAGGGTGTTCTGGCGGCGCTCCTCCATGACGGCGGCCTGGCGGTCGCGCTCGACGCGCTGCTGGATGTAGGCGGAGTACCCGCCCTCGAAGGGCTCGATGCGCCGGTCGTGCACCTCCCACATGTGCTCGCACACCTCGTCGAGGAACCAGCGGTCGTGCGTGACCACGAGCAGAGCCCCCTCGCCCGCCGGCCAGCGGCGGCGCAGGTGCCCGGCCAGCCACTCGATGGCGGCGAGGTCGAGATGGTTGGTCGGCTCGTCCATGCAGATGACGTCCCAGCGGTTGCAGAGCACGCGGGCGAGGTCGACGCGGCGGCGCTGGCCGCCGGAGAGCTCGCCCACGCGGGCGTCAAGCGAGAGGTCACCCACGAGCTCGTCGAGGATCGCGCGGACGCGGGCGTCGGAGGCCCAGGTGTACTCCGGCACGTCGCCGAAGATCGCGCGACGCACGGGGTCGTCGTCGGCGAGCGCGTCGGCCTGCCCAAGGTAGCCCACCGAGATGCCGCGCCGCCAGGTGACGCTGCCGGCGTCGGGCTCGAGGCGGTGACCGACGATCTCGAGCAGCGTCGACTTGCCGTCGCCGTTGCGCCCCACGATGCCGATCCGCTCGCCCTCGTTGATGCCGATCGTCTGATCGTCGAGCACCCGCTTGCCCGGCCACTCGTGGCTCACGTGCTCAAGTCCGATGAGGATCCCCATTACGCCGTCCCCTCCCCAGCCGCGAGGCCGCGCAGCAGTGCGATCTCGTGCGCCCAGCCGTCGAGGCCGTCCTGCGGGGTCTCGAGCACCATCGGCAGGCCCGCGAGGCGCGGGCAGCGCACCACCGCGGCGAAGGCGTCGAGCCCGATCTGGCCCTGGCCGATGCGCTCATGGCGGTCCTTGTGGGAGCCGCGGGGGTTCTTGGAGTCGTTGAGGTGCAGCGCCCGCAGCCGGTCGAGCCCGATCACGCGGTCGAACTCGTCGAGCACGCCGTCGAGCGCGCCGGCGACGTCGTAGCCCGCGTCCCAGACGTGGCACGTGTCCAGGCATACGCCGAGCAGCTCGTCGTGCCCCACGCCGTCGATGATGCGCGCGAGCTCCTCGAAGCTGCGCCCGACCTCGGTGCCCTTGCCCGCCATGGTCTCGAGCAGCACGCACGTGCGCTGCCCGGGCTCGAGCACCTCGTTGAGGCCATCGCAGATGAGGCGGACGCCCTCGTCGGCTCCCTGCTTGACGTGGCTGCCGGGGTGAAAGTTGTAGTAGTTACCGGGCAGTGCCTCCAGGCGCGCCAGGTCCTCGCGCATCGCGCGCCGGGCGAACCCCACGGTCTCGGGCTTGGCCGAGCAGAGGTTGTAGGTGTAGGGCGCGTGCGCCACGAGCGGGCCGAAATCGTGCTCGCGCAGGGTGGCGAGAAACGCGGCGATGTCGTCGGCGTCCAGCTCGCGCGCGTTGCCCCCGCGCGGGTTGCGCGTGAAGAACGCGAACGTGGTCGCGCCGATCGAGACGGCGTCGTCGGCCATGGCGGCGTAGCCGCGCGACGTGGAGAGGTGGCAGCCCAGCAGCAGGCGCGCGCCCGCGTCCCGCCCGCTCACAGCCGCCCCCTCTCGCGCAGCAGGTCCCGGACCGCGTCAAGTATGGCGTCGGCCACCTGCGGCAGGGGCATCGTCTCGAGCTGCTTGGTCCCGGCCTCGCTCACGAGCGACACGCGGTTGGTGTCGGCGCCGAACGTGGACTCGGGTCGGCTCACGTCGTTGGCGACGATGAGGTCGGCTCCCTTGCGCTCGAGCTTCTCGCGCGCGTGGGCGAGAAGCTCGTCCGTCTCGGCGGCAAAGCCCGCCACCACGCGGTCCCCCTTCACGGCGCAGAGCTCGGCCAGGATATCCGCGGTCTCGGTGAGCTCGATCGCGTCGAGGTGCTCGCGGCTCTTCTTGAGCTTGTGGTCGGCCGGGCGCGCCGGCGTGTAGTCGGCCACAGCGGCCGAGCAGATCGCGGCGTCCACGTGGCCGAAGAGCGAGAGGCAGGCGCCGCGCATGTCCTCAGCCGAGGTCACGTTGAGCCGACGCGCGCCGAACGGCGTGGGCAGGCTCACGGGCCCGGCCACGAGCCAGACCTCGGCGCCGCGCGCGAGGGCCGCCGCGGCGATCGCGAAGCCCATCTTGCCGGTGGAGCGGTTGGCGATGTAGCGCACGGGATCGATGGCCTCGTGCGTGGGCCCGGCGTTCACGAGCAGCCGCGCTCCCGCGAGGTCCTTCGGTCGCGTCATGTCTCCGATCAGCTTGAGCGCCGCGGACACGATGTCCTCGACGTCGGCGAGCTTGCCCGCACCCACCTCTCCGCAGGCGAGCCGCCCCGACGCGGGCTCCACGAGGCGCACCCCGCGCTCGAGCAGCGTGAGGACGTTGGCCTGCGTGGCCGGGTTCTCCCACATGCGCGTGTTCATGCTGGGCGCCACCAGGACGGGACAGCTGCCGTGGCAGGCGAGCAGCGTCGTGGTGAGGCAGTCGTCGGCGATGCCCGTCGCCATCTTGGCCATCACGTTGGCCGTCGCGGGCACGACGAGGGCGAGGTCCGCCCACTCGGAGAGCTCGATGTGCGGGATCGGCGTCTCCGGATGGCCGTAGAGGGAGTCGGCCACCGGCGCGCCCGAGAGCGCCTCGAAGGTGGCCGCGCCCACGAAGCGCTCGGCGTCGGCGGTCATGGTCACGCGGACCTCGCAGCCCGCCTTCTGGAGGCCGCGCAGGACCTCGCAGGCCTTGTAGGCGGCTATCCCGCCGCAGACGGCGAGAAGAACGCGCGGCGCGCGGCGCGCGCCCACTCCCCGGTCCCTCTCACTCACTGCTCCGCCTCCTCGGAGGTGATGAGCATGCGGTGGCAGTACGGGCACTCGGTGATCTCGTCGCCGTGCGCGAGGTCGTGGAACTGGCTCGGCTGGAGCTTCACGCGGCACACGCTCGGCACGTTCCCGTTGAGGCGCTCGACCGCGAGGCCCTTGAAGCGCTTGCGGGCGGCCTCGTAGGCGGCCAGGTGCTCGGCGCTCACCTGGCCGGCCAGGCGCTCGCGCTCGCGGCTCAGCTCGACGATGCGCGCGCGGACGTCGGCGGAGTCGCGGTCCAGGGACTCCTGGGTCGACGCCAGCTCGTCGTCGAGGCTCCCCTCGGTGCGGCGGGCGTTGCGCTCGGCGCGCTCGAGGCGCTCGAGGCGCTCGCGCAGCGGCCCGAGCGCGAACTCGGCCTTCTCGATGTGCTTGGCCAGCGACGTGAGCTGCTGCTCGAAGTCGCGCAGCTCGCGATGGGTGCGCTCGCCTGCCTCCGCCGTGGCCTGGACCTCGGCGGTCTTCTCGTGGTAGTGCGCGAGGCGCTCCTCGGTGTCGGCGATCTCGAGCTCAGCGTCCTTGCGCTGCCCGACGATGCCCAGAAGCTCGCTGGCGACCTTGCGCTTGGCGAGCTCGATGGTCTTGAGACGACGCCGCTGCGGCATGGCGGCGAGCTTGGAGGCGTGGCGCAGCAGCTCGAGGTCGAGCTCCTGCAGGCGCGTCAGGGCGGTGGCTTCGGTCATGGCTGCCTCTCTGTCGGTGCGTTACGGTCGCCGGGCGCCGGAGCGCTCGGCGACGATGCGGATGAGGGTGTCGGCGAAGCGCGCGAGGTCGTCCTCGCTCACGCGCTCGTCGAACGAGATGCGCAGCGACCCCAGCGCCTCGTCGCGGGGGACGCCCATGGCGAGAAGGACGTGGCTCGCGTCGAGCGAGCCCGAGGAGCACGCCGAGGCCGCGGAGACCTCGAAGCCCTCCTGGTCGAGCGCGAGGATCAGCGTCTCGGAGTCGAGGCCCGGGACCATGATGCTCACGATGCCCGGGAGCCGCGGCACCTCCGCGGACACCGTGGGCTCGATGCCCGTTCCGGGCGCGCAGAGCCGGTCGACGAGCGCGCGGGCGCGACCGGCCACGAGCTCGCGCGTGGATTCGAGCGAGCCCGCGAGCGCGGTCGCCACGGCGGCGAACGCGAGCGCGCCGCGGACGTCCTGGGTCCCGGCGCGACGGCCGCCCTCCTGCCCGCCGCCGAAGGACTGCGGGCGCAGCGGCGCGCGGCCCCGGACGAGGAGCGCCCCCACGCCGACGGGGCCGCCGAGCTTGTGCGCGGCAACGCTCACGGCGTCGGCGTCGGCCACGTCGAGCGGGACGTGCCCGAGGGCCTGCACCGCGTCGGTGTGGAAGAGAGCGCCGCGCGCGTGCGCCGCCCGGGCGATCGCACCCGTGGGCTGCAGGACGCCGGTCTCGTTGTTGGCGGCCATCACCGAGACGAGCGCGCAGTCGTCGCCCACGAGCCCCTCGAGGGCGTCGGACGACACCACGCCGTCGCGGCCGGGGCGCACGAGCTCAACCTCGAAGCCCCGGGTGCGCAGGGGTCCCGCGAGGTCGAGCACCGAGTCGTGCTCGATAGCCGAGAGGACCACGCGGCGGC
>NZ_CBIFYV010000008.1:0-14502 GCF_966187215.1 Thermophilibacter sp. | reverse complement strand
TTCGACAGGAAGAGGAGGGCGGCGTAGGATACGGGGCGGGGCTGCGGGCCCCGGGGACGGCCCTACACCACTTTTCGTGACGCGACTTTCCATCGTGTTTTACTCTTCCGTATAGGTTGGGAAAATACTGTGTTTGGTGTGTCGGGCGTGCGCGGATGCCGATGTAGTCGGGAAATGACCTGACACACTAAAAAAATCGGAAGTGTGTCAGGAAATCGCTCAAATCGACGCGGATGCCGATGTACACGGGATGTAGCCCGACACACTTTCGAGCGTGCATAGTGTGTCGGAATGTCCTCCCCGCCTGCCGCGTACCCCTTCTGCTGCTGCCATTTGACGGGAGGGGCGGGAGGATTTTTTCGGGCCGTTTTCAGCTCGTTTATGAGAGGAAACGCAGCTCGGACAAGCCTCTGACCTGCGGTAATGAGCAAATCGCTCTTGCGTTTTCGATGCCAATATAGTATGATTATCGTACATAGATTCTTAGGTCCAGCACCCGTCCCGTCTCAGATGCGGGGTCGCTATCGGGAATAAGGGCCGAGCGCGAGGCGATGCGCCGAGCGTCACAGGTGAAATAACGACTACCGAAGCTCCTGTGGAAACCGAGATAGACGAGGCTCTTCATGCCTCTTGTCCGTCTTGGTTTCCGCAGGAGCTTTTTTGTTTGCGTTCGAGATTGGATACGGGAGGTAGCGGATGGAGGACAAGCAGATTCACGAGAAGGTGTACCTGAACACGGCCCAGGCCGCCGAGATGCTCGGCGTCCGCCCGGCGACGATGCGCACGTGGAGGGCGTTGGACAAGGGGCCGAAATTCTACAAGTCCAGCCGCTCGGTGTTCTACAAGGTCGAGGACATCGAGGCGTGGATTTCCGAGCACTACAAGCTGGTCGTGCCGAAGAACTAAGGGGGGTGGATTCATGGGAGAAAAAGAAAACCGTCCCGACGCCTGCACAGCTTCCGGGACGGCCAGTCCTAATAATAAATATTTTAGCACGGGCTACGACCTCGGTCAAGGCAGCGAGGAGTTCTGCGACGTTAACGGCCTTGTCGAATACTGCCGCGCCCAGCGGATTGCCTACGACGACCTGCTGACGGCGGCGACCCTCATGTACCTGTCGGAGTTCGATGCGGACGACCCGCCGGACACGGGCACGCTGAAGCACGACCTCACGGCGGTCACGAACAAGTGCATCGGCGCGTACAACATGGGATACGAGGACGAGACCGCGCCTGCCGGCGCGAAGCTCTCCGAGCGGTACCCCGACCAGAAGCCCGCCGCCGAGCGGTACAAGGTCCTGAAGGGGCTGCACCCGCTCCAAATCGCGCTCATCATCCGCGAGCTTCACCACGCGAAGGGAGTGCTTTGGAAGGACGCGGGCGATGACGGCAACTTTGACATCGGCATCTACCAGACCAGCGGGGCCAACGAGGGCATCTACGACACGAGCCGGGACTGCCTGACGCGCCTCATCCGCAGCTACGACAACGCGATTACCATGCGCGGCGTAGACGAGACGGAGGCAATCATGCGGGCAATCTGCCCGCGCGTCGAGCAGAACTCCAATCCCGACCTGGTCGCCGTCAACAACGGCGTGTACGACTACGGCGCGAAGTTCCTTCTGGGATTCGACCCCGAGTTCGTGTTCGTGAGCAAGTGCCACGTGGACTTCGTGGAGGGTGCGGCGAACCCGGTCATCCACAACGACGGCGACGGCACCGACTGGGACGTCGTCTCCTGGATGAACGAGCTGTCGGACAGTTCGGCGGTCGTGAACCTGCTCTGGCAGCTGGTGGGAGCGGTCATCCGCCCCGGTGTCAGCTGGAACAAGAGCGCCTGGCTGTACTCCACGTCGGGCAACAACGGCAAGGGAACGCTCTGCTCCCTGATGCGCAACCTGCTCGGGCGCGGTGCCTGGGAGTCCATCTCGCTGAAGGACTTCTCCAACCCGTTCATGCTTGAGCCTTTGATGCGCATCTCCGCAGTCATCACCGACGAGAACGACACGGGCACCTTCGTGGACGACGCGGCGGCCCTCAAGTCCATCATCACGGGCGACCCGTTCCAGCTGAACCGCAAGTTCAAGGACCCGCGCACGGTCCGCTTCAAGGGGTTCATGGTCCAGTGCGTCAACGAGCTTCCGCGACTCCGCGACCGCTCCGAGTCCATGTACCGCCGCCTGCTCGTCGTCCCGTTCGAGAAGCGGTTCGAGGGCAACGAGCGCAAGTACATCAAGGACGACTACCTGAAGCGCCCGGAGGTGCTGGAGTACGTGCTCTATCACCTGCTGGCGGAGACGGATTACTACGAGCTGGACGAGCCGCCGGAGTGCACCGCGCTTCTGGACGAGTTCCGCGAGGTCAACGACCCCGTCCGCCAGTTCCTGGGGGACGTGCTGCCGAGGGCGACCTGGGACATCCTCCCGTGGCAGTTCGTTCACGACCTGTACCGCCACTGGTTCCAGCGGAGCATCCCGTCCGGCCGCCCCGAGAGCCGCAAGGCGCTCATCGCGGACATCAAGCGCCTCCTGCCCGAGTGGCGGGAGTGGTCCTACACGGACAACCCGGTGAACGTGCCCGAGGAGATGGCGAACGAGCCTGAACGGCTGATTGACGAGTACGACGTGCGCGAGTGGATGAGCCACAGCTACACGGGCAGTGACATCGGGCGCAAGTGCATTTCCGACCGGCTGCCCGAGCGCGCGCGGGGTCTCGTCCGCGTGGTGCCGACCGGCCAGGACGGCGGCGATAACGACGGTTTGGATTCAAAGGACAAGGAGGATTAAGACCCATGCGGTGTGCCAGACGTGCGGCTACTCGTGGACCGTGCGCTGACGGTTTCGGATTGGGATTTACGACAGAAGGAGGCATGAATCATGGCGACTAAGAAGCGCTATTCGGACATCAACAAGGCCATCAAGGAGGCCGAGGCGCGACGCGAAGCGTACTACAAGCAGGTGGGGCGCGTGATGCTCGAAGAGTACCCCGAGCTGGGCGACATGAAGGTCACGGAGATGCGCCGCGCCGCGCGCTTCCTGCGCGACAACCTGCCCGAGAAGGCCCCTTCCAAGGGTTCCGCCTCGGGCGAGGCTACCACTCAGGATGGCGCGGTCAGCGCGTCCGATTCGGGCGGCGTCCCCGCCCGCGACGTACCCGAGCGCGCGCCCGTTCCGGGCTACGGCGAGGGCGCTTAGAGGAGGCAGTCGTGCCTCCGCTCCGGCACCCCGCAAGGGGTGTCCGGCGCGCCCCGTTCCGAGTCAGAAGCTGCCGCTGAGTCGTCGGCGGCAACCGGTTGGGAACGGGACGCCATTGGGGGTTCGAAGGGGGCGGCTTGAGCCGCCCCCTCGCAAGCTGACGGAGTGGTACAAATTGCGAATTTCGCAATTTGTACCTACGGAGTCAATGCTTGCTCTCTACCCCTTTGTGAAAAATCGCGCCGAGCGAAGCGTTTCGAACCGCCCGCTGGAGGCGGCGGTTCCGAGTATCAGCAAAGGAGGTGTTCCGCATGGCGGAAACGTATGAGACTAGGAGCGGCAAGGCCACGCGTCAGAGGTACGAGAAGGGCCGCCGCGACAGGGTCGTCCAGGTGCGAATGAGCGACGAGGAGTTCGCGCTCATGGAGGAGAAGCGCGGGACGCGCTCCCGCTCCAACTTCCTGCGCGGCGCGCTGTACGAAGACAGGTACTCCCCGCGCAAGCGCGAGGTCGTTCTGGATGTCCCCGCGCTCGACCGGGTTCGCGTCGAGCTGAACCGCATCGGGGTCAACCTGAACCAGATTGCGCGGGCGCGCAACACCCGCCTCGCGGGGATGAGCATGCTCGACCAGGTGCGCGAGGAGAGGGCCACGAAGGACGAGACCGAGGCGTACCGGGAGTTCCGCGAGTCGGTGGACAAGCTCCGGGCGGAGGTCGAGGGACTTCGGGACGACCTTTGGTACTACGCAGAGACGGGAGGTGCCTTCTGATGTCCACCACGAACGTGCAGGCATTGCCGAACGTGCGCGGGCGCATGTCCTACACCGAGTTCGGCGAGGGAAAGCGCCGCCGCGAGCATCTGAAGAACGGTACCGACCGCATCGCCGCGCAGATGGGCGACGCCCCCTCGCGGGAGGACTTCATCACCTACTGCGAGAACCAGAGGTACCGTCACTCGAACGCGGTGAACCAGGGCTACGAGGTGCGCGTCTCGTGGGCGACCGACGAGCTGAATCCGAACAAGCCGGATGATGTCCAGCGGGCCATGGAGTACGCCTACCTGCTCTGCCACGAACTTGCGCCGGACTCCCCGTGCTGGGTCACGATGCACGTGGACGGCGAGGGCGGATGCGTGCATGCGCACGCGACCATCGCGAACCACGATTTGCGCACCGGGCAGGTCATCAACAAGGACGACACGAGCCTCTACGCGCCCCGCGTGCAGGCCGTGAACGACCGGCTGAGCCGCGAGATGGGGTTCCAGGTGCTGGGGGCGGACAGGGACAAGTCGGTGTGGGCGGAGCGCCGCGACACGTTCGACTACGACTCCTTCGACCGGCACCTCGGGGACAAGGTGGCCTCGGCCCGCGACCGCTCGAAGACGCTCGACGAGTTCAAGCGCAACCTGGGTTATGAGGGCGTCACCCTGAAGGAGACGTCCAAGACCGACAAGAAGACGGGCGAGGTCACGACCGGCTGGTCATACAAAGCCGTGGACGAGTGGGGGCCCAAGCGCCGCACCCGCAAGCGCCGGGCGTCCAACCTTGCCGACGACCTGACCAAGGAGGGCGTGGAGGCGTACTTCGAGGAGAAGCAGCGCCAGGCGGAGGCCCAGGCCGAAGCCGCCCAGACGCAACCCGAGCCGGCGACCGAACCCGAAGTGACGGCAGAGAAGCCGACGCACCAGGATTCCCCCGCAGATTCCTCCTTCGGCACGTACTTCGTCACGGAGTCCGACGTGGAGCAGATGGCGGGCGACCTCCAGAGGGCGCACATCGGCCGCAGCCGCGAGCAGGGCAAGCCGTTCGCGGGCGAGCGCTACGACCGGCTCATGGAGGCGGAGCGCCACCCCGACGAGCAGCTGGCGAGGCTGCGGGCGGAGGTGGACGCCGCGAGGGCCGATTTCCACGCGTCCAAGCGGCAGGTCGAGGAGCTGCGCCGCTCCAAGTGCCCGACCCTGCTCCAGGGCGCGTGGCTGCTCGCCAAGACCGGGTGCGACGCCCGCGACCCCGTGTCGCGCATGATGGCGGACATGACGGCCATGATGCTGCGCGAGATGATTCGGCGGTTCATGCAGGAACAACTTGAGCGCCAGCGGGAAGAGGCCGAGAGGCGGCTGTACGAGTCCCGCGCAAACATGTGGGACGCCGAGAAGCGCCTGAAGGCCGCCGAGAAGGCGGTCGGCGACGAGGACGAGCGCGAGAGGCGCGAGCGCACGAGCAGATTCGCCAAGCGCGCCGAGCGGAAGTTCGACACGGTCACGAAGCGCCAGACCGAGGACGACGCCCAGTACCAGTAGGCGAAAAAGATTGGGGAGGCAGCAAACGCTGCCTCCCCTTTCTTAGGGTCAGTGAATCTCGGGCGCGGGCACGTAGTCCCACGCGGTGCCGAAATGGGTAATCGCCCACACGTACAGGTCAAGCTCCCCGTCGTGGAACACCGGCTCGTCGGTGTGCTCCATGAGGAACGACGGGTCCTGCACGATGTACCACTGGAACACCTCGTCCCAGGGCAGGAGGTCGCCGCTCGCAAGCTCCATGGGGCGGCCGCCCATCTCGTTGGCGAGCACCATGCCGCCGCAGGTCTCGGCCAGGTCGGCGTAGGTCTCGATGCCGTAGGCGTCACTCATAGCTCTCCGCCTCCCTCTCCGCCTGCTCGATGTCCGCGATTGCCTGGATGACGCACTGCCGCAGGGTGCGCAGGGTCTCGCAGTCGATGCTCTCGGCCAGGATGTCGGCGTCCAGCACGACCTCGCCGAGCGCGTCCACGAACCGCCACTCCATCACGTTGTCGATTCTCCTCAGCACCTCGAACAGCGAGTCGCGGTCCATCGCGGGCATGTTCGCGTCCGCCTTGGCCATGCGCTCCAGCTCCTTGGCCTTGGCCGCGTTGAGCCGAGCCATGCGCTTGAGCACCTTGATGCGCCAGGCAATCTCCTCCTCCGTCCCGTGGAGCCTCTTCCAGCCCTCGTTCTCCTTGTCTTCCATGTTCGGGCCTCCTTTCTCTTCAAGCGGGCACCCGATGCCGAAGGCATCCTTCGAGGGGTGCGGACCCGCTTTCGGCCCAGAGGGAGACCTTCGGAGGGTCCTGGCGCGGGCGTACGCGTGGAGGGCGAAAGAAGGCGGATTCGGTCGTCGCCTCGTTTACGAGCGGACGCATGGGGACAAGCCGTTCCGGGGCGCGAGCCGAGGCCCGCTTCGAGACCAGCAAAAGCCCAGTTGGAGACCAGAAAGTTGCCGTTGAACGCGGCTGCCCAGGTATATATAATTAAATACGTAAATGATTAAATGCATAAGCGAGGTGAGCGAGCATGAAGACGATTCTGGTGTGCAACCAGAAGGGCGGCGTGGGGAAGTCCCTGGTCGCCGACGAGTTGGCCTTCTCCTTCGAGCGCTCCGGCATCCCGGTGAGCTTCTACGACCTGGACGCCCAGGGCGGCACCCTGCACCGCACCCACGAGGCGGACGGGGCGCAGGTCGCCGTGGTGGACACGCCGGGCGCGCTCCAGGAGGCGCTGTCTGACTGGCTGCGGGAGGCCGACGTGGTGGTCATCCCGACCCGCACCACGTCGCGGGACATCGAGCCTCTGATGCGCATGCGCAAGGCGGTGTTCAAGCACAGCCGGGCGAAGATTGTCTACGTAATGAACGGGTGGAACCGCTTCAAGGCGTCCCGCGACTTCATGGAGTGGTTCGAGGGGCTTGCGGGCGACCAGACGGTGGTCACGCTTCCCCAGTCCGAGGCGTTCGTCCAGGCGGGAGCCGCCGGCAAGTCCGTGGTCGAGTTCGACCGCCGGGGCAAGGCCGCCCGGGCGACACGGGCGCTGGTGGACACGGTGCGCGAGGCTGCGGGCTTCATGAAGGAATAACCGCAGGTCAGAGGCTTAGTTTGTATGGACAAACCGTCGCATCGTGGTGTATAATTGTACAAATGTGTAAATGAGCAAAGGAGGTCGAGCCATGGCGAACATGTTCGAGAAGTACGCTGCCGACCGCGAGGCCGAGCAGAGGAAGATAGAGAAGACGGTCGCCGCGCCAGCGGCCGCCGATGACGAGAAGCGCACGACGCTCTCGCTGTCGCTCACCGTGAGCGACAAGAAGGCGCTGAAGATGATGGCAGCGGAGCGCGAGACGACGATAGCCGCGATTATCCATGAGTGGGTGCAGGAGCACATTCGGAAGGATTAGGGGGAGGTGAAGAATTATGGGAGATGGCCTTGTTGTTCAGAAGTCAAGCCTGATAGAGCGCCTGGATAGCAAGCCAGGAGTAATAGGCAGCGATAATCCGTTCTACTGGTATATTCATTTGAAATCGCTCGGGAAACGAGCGCAGACGAAAGAGATGGTGGACGAAGCTGTCAACGGCTTCAGCGTCGATAATCACGCATATACGATTCTCAAAGTCATTGCGAAAAAGTACCTTACGCGCGAAGTGTGCGAGATTGCAGTGCGCAAGAACGGCTTGAATTTGAAATACGTGCCCGAGCAATATCGGGATACATCTATGTGCATGTCAGCGGTGCAGAGCGACGGTGGCGCTTTGCGCGATGTTCCCGCACAGATACTGCTTGGGGATAAGGGCTATGAGATATGCTACACAGCGGTCTGCAACGATTTCGAGGGACAGGCTCTTTCTCTTGTGCCTGATTGTTGCTTACGCGGAAAGGAGGGCAAGGCTCTCTGTGAAGCGGCCGTGCGGGCGAATGGGTATGCACTTGAATATGTTCCAAAGCGCTTGATAACAAAAGAGCTTGCCAGGACGGCCATTGAGACTCCTTTCCCGGTCAAAGAGATTCTTTTGCCAGATGGTTCGCGCTTGGCTCGGAGTGCTTATCGTAGCTATTGCCCGGTATTGTCATTCGTTCCTGAAAAGTGCATGTCAGAAGAGCTTGTCGCCTTGTCCGCCCGACTCTACCCTGAGAGCTTGCGTTACGCCCCCGCTGAATTTGTTTCTCGCGACCTTTGTCTTGAAGTAGTTGAGCGGGACCCTATGAATTTGCAATATGTGCCCATGCCGGACAAGAAGTTGGTGGATTCTGCACTTCAGGCCAATCCTCGGGCCATTTTAGCGGTTCCTGAATCCATGCTGACGTTGAAGCGCTGCCGTGACGCCTTGCGGAGGGACCCGACTATCCCAATTGAAAAGCTCCCTGAAGGCTATCGCAAGAAGCTGGAGAAGGAGTTCCGGTCTGACACTTTCGTGAAGTATGAGCCGATTGCGCTCGAAACACCCGCCCTTTCAAATGGGGATAAGCGGGCGATTTCACAGGCAGATGAGTCGCATACCTATGAGCTGACATCTACCGATGATTCTGCCAAGACGATTTACTACATAACCGATATCCATCTCGAGCATCAGCTTGTAAAGAAACCGGGCGATATTGTAAAGCTGTCTCTGCCCGAGATACGAGAGCGCATCGACAATAAGATTGCCGAGCTTTTAGCGTCTGTGCCAGACGCCTGGGGTACCTTGCTTATTGGCGGTGACGTGGCGGATAGTGTCGAATTGGAGACGTTGTTTTACGAGCGGCTCACTTCGCTTACCGAGCATCATGGACGTTGGTATGGCGACATTTTTTCTGTCTTAGGAAATCATGAGTTATGGGATGGCGACCCCATGGGGCTCAAGCCAGCTCGACCGGTTGATGAAATCATCGCCGATTATCGCCAAGCGGTGCTTGATAAGGTGACCTTGCTAGAGAATGAGTTGTTTATCGTCTACAAGGGGTTTCGCAAGGCGGTTTTGGACGAGAAGGCGATTCTCAATGCGAGCGTGGAGGAGTTGACCGAGGCATGCTCTAACTCCACGTTCCTGTTGTTGGGCGGCATCGGGTTCTCTGGGCTTAACCCGGTTTATAACGCGGAAATGGGATTGTATCGGGCAACGGTTTCGACCGAAGAGGACATTGCGCGGTCGAAGCGTTTTCGGGCGGTATATGAGAAGGTTCTTGCGAGTGCGAAGGACATTCCTGTAATCGTGCTGACCCATACACAGATGGCAGATTGGTCCGATGCCCAATACAATCCGAAATGGATTTATGTGAGCGGCCATACTCACCAAAACACATTTTTGTTGCAGAGTGACGGCACCTCCGTCTTTTCCGATAACCAGGTCGGATACAAGCCCAAGCCGTGGCATCTCAACGCTTTTACGATTGACGTGCATAGGTATGACCCATTTAAGGATTATCCAGACGGCATTCATCAGATTACGCGCGACCAGTATGTCGAGTTTAACCGTTGCCAGGGCATCATGATGCAGGGCATGAAGTACCCTGGTGACCTATATGTCTTGAAATGTGACGGGGTTTACATGTTCGTACTGGAAAGCACAAGCAGCTTGTGCCTTCTGGAGGGTGGTAGGCGGCATAAGCTCGATTATGACGTCAACTACTATTACGATAATCTTCCCGATTACATCAGAAAGGTGCGCGGTGCGTTCGCGCCGTATCAGAAAGCTCTTTCAATGGTTTCCGACGAAGTGAAGGCGCTTGGTGGCTCTGGTTGCGTTCATGGCTGCATCGTTGACATTGACTGGTTTAATCACGTGTATTTGAACCCGTTTGATGGGAAAGTGACCCCATATTTCGCATTGAATACAACCGACAAATTAGTGTTCAAGGACATGGAATCGTTGCTTGAATCTTCGCCGTGTCCGCCGTTGTTGCATGATGGTGAATCTATGGTTGTTCGCTTTTATGCTATGGACGCAGAAGGAAAACTACCGGTTTTATCTCGTAAGGCAAACAAAAAATGGGAACTTGCGACGGTTCCGCAAGTTGTTTTGGACAGGTCGATGTACGAGCCATCCCGTATTATGCGGTCGATTCAGTACATTTTCGACCGGAATGTGCTGCGTGTTTGGAACGAAGCGGTTCTCGCCGTTGACGACCATGAGGGGTCTCAAACGTTGCCGGGCACAAGCAAGTTGCTTGGTTCGTGATTTGGCAATTATACGCCCGTTGTCCTTATGGGCGGCGGGCGTATAATTAAATATACATTTATGCAATTAGCTAATCAGAGTGAGAGAACCATGAAAACCTATAAGCAGAAATTACGGGAGGGGGTGAGGTAAACGTGGCACGAAAAAATCCCAAGACACCAGATGCCACCCGCGCCAAGACCTGCTTTCTGTACGTCCGCGTCTCCACGAAGATGCAGGTTGAGAACGGCGAGTCGATAGACGCGCAGCTCTATGACCTGCGGCAGTACGCCAAGCGAGAGAACCTGCGGATTCTGCACGAGTACATCGACGACGGGTACTCCGGCAAGAACATCACGGGACGCCCCCACTTCCAGGAGATGATGGAGGAGATAAAGTCCGGCGCGCAGGTGGACTACGTGCTCGTGTTCAAGCTGAGCCGCTTCGGGCGCAACGCCGCCGACTCCCTCGCGTCGCTGCAACTCATGCAGGACTACGGCACGAACCTCGTTTGCGTCAAGGACGGCATCAGCAGCGACGCCCAGATGGGCAAGATGATGATTGCGTTCATGTCGGCGTTCGCCGAGATGGAGCGCGAGAACATCCTCGTGCAGACCATGGCCGGGCGCGAGCAGAAGGCGCGCGAGGGCAAGTGGAACGGCGGGCAGGCCCCCTTCGGATACAGGCTCGTCAAGGACGAGAAGGGCAAGGGACGCCTGCAAGTGGACGAGGACGAGGCGGAAATCGTCCGCATCGTATTCCGCGAGTACGCCAGGAACGGCAAGGGCGTGATGGCACTGGCGGCGTGGCTCAACTCGCAGGGGTACCGCAAGGAGGTGCGAGGAAACGGCAAGTACGAGCACTTCGTGCCGGGGTTCCTGAAGAACATGCTGCGCAACCCCGTGTACGCCGGAAAGATAGCCTTCGGCCGCCGGAGGACGACGCCCGTCAAGGGCAAGCGCAACGAGTACCACGTGGTCAAGCAGTCCGACTACGACGTGTACGAGGGCGAGCACGAGGCCATAATCGACGAGGCGACATGGGAGGCCGCGCAGGAGCGCTTGGCCGAGGACTCGCGCCCGTTCCCGGAGGCGAAGCCCGGCGAGCACGTGCACCTTCTCACGGGGATGCTGTTCTGCCCGGTGTGTGGTCGTAACATGATTGCCAACGTATCGCGCGGAAAGAAGAAGAAGGACGGCACGCGCGGCAAGGACACGTTCGCCTACACCTGCAAGTACAGCAAGAAGCAGTTCGGGCCGAGCTGCACGTTCACGCGCCAGTTCAAGCAGGAGTACGTAGACCGAGAGGTAATCGAGGTCATCTCCCGCGCCGCCCACTCCGCCGTGTTCGAGGAGCGCGTGCGCGAGGAGCTGGATGCTGCCGTGGACATCGAGAAGCTGGAAGCGGACGTGGAGCGCATCGGCAAGGCGCTGGAGAACAACGAGGCGGCGCGGCGCATGCTGTCGCGGCAGCTCGACGCCCTGGACGCCTCCGACCGCAGCTACGAGCGCAAGTACGAGGACATGCAGTCACGCCTCGACAGGCTGTACGACGAGGGCGCGGACATAGAGGACGCGCTGGGCGAGGCCGAGGCGAAGTTGGAGGGCGCGACGGAGAAGCAGGTCACGACCGAGCGCGTGTACGAGATGCTGAACGAGTTCCAGGAGAAGTTCGACACGTACGACCCGGCGCGGCAGAAGGAGATTCTGCGGCAGCTGGTGGACAGCGTGGAGATTAACGCCGACGCGAACCCGAAGAAGGGCGATACGATTGTGAAGCGCGTGCGCTTCAAGTGTCCCGTGTCGTTCTACCCCACACTGCCGAAAGAAGCATACGGCGTTCTGGGCATCGACGAGTTCAATCGCCTGGAAACGACGGAGTACGCGCCTGATGGCAATTCTCGGGTTGACGAGAGTCACGACGAGTGCGTGGCCACGCTCGAGCGCGCATAGGCGGCGCGGCGGCCGCGTCGCCGCCGCGCCGGGGACATGCCTACTTGAGGTGCTTCACGAGCTCCTCGCGGATGGCGTCGACCGAGATGAAGTCGGTCAGGACGATGGTGTGGTCCTTGGTGGACTCGGGCATGTTGTCGGCGAGCTCGCGCGTGGTGACGTACCAGTCGGAGTTCTGCGCCGAGACCGACCCCAGGTCGCAGTTGTCCACCTCCGCGTCGATGCCCTCCTGCGAGAGGATGCTCTCGATGTTCATCTTGGCGATGAGCGAGCTTCCCATGCCCATGCCGCAAACGCAGGTGATCTTCATGACCTACTTCCTTTCCGCCTCGCTGAGGCAATCGGTTACGAGCCGGGCGAACTCCTCGTACGAGCCCACCCGCTTGACGCGGTTCGTGAAGTCGCTGTGGCTCAGCAGGATGCCGAGCTGCTGAATCGCGTGCTGGTTGAGTTTCTTGTCCGTCGTGCAGAGCGCGAGCGCGCAGGTAACCTCCTTTCCGTTGACCGTGACGGGCCTCCTGACGCGCACGAAGCTGAAGCCCGTGCCCAGGACGTGCTCGCTGATGCCCGCATGGGGCATGATGATGCCGGGAGCGATGAGGATCGTGGTGAGCGGGCCGAAGCAGTGCGCCGCGCTGATCATCTGTCGCGGGTACTCCTCGTCGCAGAGCCCCGCCCCAAAGAGCAGCTCCCCGGCGCGCTCGATGAGCGCGTCCATGTCGTCGACGCCCTCGCGCACCTCGAAGCACGCGGGGGCGAGAAGGTCCAGAAGCCCGTCGTCCGGCGCCTCCCGCTCATCCGCGAGCGCGAACACGCGCCTCCCGAGATAGCGGCTGAGGCGCTTGTAGTCGTCATCGGTGACGAGCGCCGACACGCGCAGCATCGGCACGCTCCCGCAGGCGGCGGGATCGACGTCGACGACGCTCACCACCAGATCGACGCGCGGCTCCTCCGCGAGGATCCGCGGCAGGTCGTCGGCGGACGTCGTGGCGACGACGTCAAGGCTGAAGGCGTTGAGGAGCTTGTACTGGAGCAGGCGGGACACGGCGTTGCCGGCGTTGCAGACCACCACGACGCGGGCGCGGCCCTGCCGGGCGTTCGCGAGCTTCTCGATGGACGAGGCGAAGTAGAGCGTGAAGAACGCGCACTCGTCGTCGCTCACGCGCGCGCCCGCGTAGCCCTCGAGCTCCCCCAGGGACTCCCGGACCGCCGCGTGCAGCCGCTCGTACTTGGTCACGATGCCCTCGACCAGGGGGTTCGAGATCTGCGCGTTGAACCGCAGACGGTAGACCAGGGGGATCATGTGGCCGACCACGATGGCGAAGAGCTCCTTGTCGGCCTGGAAGTCGAAGTCGTACCCCTCGCTCACCGCGACGATGAGCCGCTGGGCCATGACCTCGAGCTCGAACGGGTAGATCTGCCCCTCGCCGCCGGCGCTCACGGTGGGGAACGACTGCAGCAGCGTCGCGAGATAGTAGTCCTCGTCGGGGCTCAGGGCCACGCCGAGGTACCTCTCGGCGGACGACCGCAGGAAGCGCGCCAGCTCGAAGCTCGCGCCCTTCTCCACGTAGGCGCGGTCCGCCTCGTTGAGGCCGTAGTCGCGCGGGGCGTCGAGCTCGACCGCGAGCAGCACCAGCTGCAGCAGGATGGTCCACCGGACGCTCCGCTCGTAGTGGTTGGGCAGCACCTCGTCGAGCGTGCGGGAGAGCTCGGCCAGGCTCGCGACGTCAAAGGCCTCGAACGTCCTCCCCGCGAGGGCGAACAGCCCCCGGAGCGTGGAGACCACCTCGCGGCAGGTGTTCATCGAGCACCTCTCGCGCAGGTCCGCGAGCAGTTGGTTGCGCAGTATGAAGACGTTTCCCACGATCCGGTAGCCGCGCTGCTTGTCGAACACGAGCTCGAGGTCCTGGTCCGCGAGCATGCGCCGGATCGCGCCCATGTCCCCGCTCACCGTGCGCGGCGAGACCTGCGCGCGCTCGGCGAGCCGCTCGACGGTGCTTCTCGCGTCCACGCACAGGATGGTGAACGCCAGGAAGAGGCGGCGGCTCCCCACGTCGGTGAGGTCGAGGGCGAGCTCGTCGTCCGCGCCCCGCTCGAGGAGCGCCGCCACGCGGGCGCGCTCGGGCTCGGCGATGCGCACTCCCCGTCCGGAGAGCCGCTCGACCCGCGAGAGGCCCTCGGCGAGAAGGACGGCGTCCGCCTCGTCGAGGGCGTACATGAGCGCGCGGCGGCTGAGGTGGAGGCGTCGCGCCAGCTCCTTCGAGCTGATCCACGACGGCTCGCTCAGAAGCTGCCGGATGATGCTTTGGACGCGCTTCTTCACCTGAGGTCAACCACTTTCCTGGGGGCGGTCAGAGAGGTGGCCCACCAGGACAATTCTTTCCTGAACCAATTGGGAAAAACCCCACACCTCAGGGGTTCGAGGGGGAGAGGAAC
>NZ_CBIFYV010000007.1:0-19802 GCF_966187215.1 Thermophilibacter sp. | reverse complement strand
CTCAAACAGCTTCGCCGCGCAACGAACGCGCGGCTGCAGAACTGCGGGCGGGGACCGTCCCGCGCCCGCACAACTCCCCACTCCTCGGGGACGACGAGGCCCTGCCGCTCGAGGTAGGCGATGAGCCGGTGCATGGTGTCCCCGGAGAGCACGTGCTCCATCAGGCACGCCTCGGCGTCGGCGGTCTGCGCCTCGACGCCGAGGTCGGACTCGAGGAAGGTCCTGAGCGCGCGGTGCGAGCGCCACACCGCGGCGGCGTAGGCGCGCCCCTCCTCGGTGAGGGTCACGCGGCCGTAGCGGCTCTGCTCGACCATCCCCGCCTCCTTGAGGGTGGAGAGCGCCTTGTTGACGCTCGCCTTGGAGACGCCGAGGCTCTCGGCGACGTCAACGGAGCGCACCGAGGGCCCGCCCGCGAGCGAGATGCGATAGATCGCCTCGAGGTAGTCCTCTCCCGCCTTGCTCAGGGTATGGGTGTCGTGGGTCGCTTCGCTCACGTCTGCCTCCTTCGCGCGCCTCGCCCGCCGCGCGCCTAGATCTCGTCCATGTCGGGGACCTCCACCCGCCTGACGCGGGCGCCGAGTCCCTGGAGCTTCTCGACGAACCCCTCGTAGCCGCGGTCGATGTGGTGGATGTCGGACACGCAGGTCACGCCGTCGGCGACCAGGCCCGCCATCACGAGCGCCGCGCCGCCGCGCAGGTCGGGCGACTTGACCTGGGTGCCCGAGAAGCCCGGCACGCCGTGCACGATGGCGTGGTGCCCCTCGATCACGATATCGGCACCCATGCGCGAGAGCTCGCTCGCGAACATGAAGCGGTTCTCGAAGACGTTCTCGGTGATGACGCAGCTGCCCTCGGCCAGCGCGAGCAGGCACATGGTCTGGGCCTGCATGTCGGTGGGAAAGCCCGGGAACGGCAGCGTCTGGATGTCGGTGGGGACGAGCGGGCGCTCGCGCCAGACCGTGCAGGCGTCCGTCTCGCGCTCGACCGAGGCCCCCATCTGCTCGAACTTCTTGAGGACGAGCCCCAGGTGGGCGGGCGAGAATCCCGTGACGCGCACCGGGTCTCCCGTGAGCGCGCCGACGGCCAGGAAGGTGCCCGCCTCGATGCGGTCGCCCACCACGCGGTGCGTGACCGGGTGGAGCTCGGAGACGCCCTCGATCTCGATCACGGGCGAGCCCGCGCCCGAGATCTTGGCGCCCATCTCGTTGAGCATCATCGCGAGGTCGACGATCTCGGGCTCGCGCGCGGCGTTGTCGATGGTGGTGACGCCCTCGGCGAAGACCGACGCCATCATCAGGTTCTCGGTGGCGCCCACGCTCGCGAAGGAAAGGGTCACGGTGTCGCCCCTGAGGCCGTGCGGCGCGTGGGCGTGGATGTTGCCGTGCTCCACGGAGAACTCGACGCCGAGGGCCTCGAGGCCGAGGATGTGCATGTCGATCTTGCGGGCGCCGATGTTGCACCCGCCCGGCATGGCCACGATGGCCTTCCCGAAGCGCGAGAGCAGGGGGCCCAGGACCGCGGTGGAGGCGCGCATCTGCGCGACGAGGTGATAGGGGGTCTCCCAGGAGTCCACCGACGAGGTGTCGATGCGCAGCTCGTGCTCGCTCACGACCTCGATGCGGGCCCCGATGTTCTTGAGGACCTTGCCCATGACGTGGACATCCGCGATGTTGGGGACGTTGGTGAGCGTGGTGACGCCCGGCGCCATGATGGTGGCGGCCATGAGCTTGAGCGCCGAGTTCTTGGCGCCCTCGACGCGCACCTCACCGGTGACCCTGTGGCCACCCTCGACCTGTATGACTTCCATGCGACCTCCGGGCGCGATACTAGCGGGGGCTCGACGCGGCGCTCACCTGCTTGAGCAGCAGGTTGCACCACCTGATCTTCCTCTCATAGTACGCCGCCCGGTGGTCTCCGTCATCCAGCGCGTCGCGCTGCTCGATCGCCTCGTCGCGCGTGCGGCGGACGACGTCGGCGTCGATGTCGTCGGTGCGACGGGCGTGGTCCGCGAGGATGATGACGCCGTCGTTGTCCACCTCGGCGTAGCCGCCCGAGACCACGACGTCGAACTCCTCGCCGCCGTCCTCCGGGCGCTTCCTGATGCGGACCACGCCATCCCCGAGCGCCACGATCTCGGGGGCGTGCCCGGGCCAGACCCCGAGCTCGCCCGCGTAGGTGACGAGCACGAGGCTGGCCACCGGTCCCTCGTAGAGGAGCCGGTCGGGGCGAACGAACTGGCAGTTGAGCTCGGCCATGTGCGTTAAGCCTGCGCCTTCTCGGTCGACTCCCCCTCGGCGGGGGCGGCCATCGCGGCCGCGCGGCGACGCACGTCCTCGATGGTGCCGGCATAGCGGAACGCCTGCTCCGGGAGATCGTCGCACTTGCCGTCGACGATCTCGGCGAACGAGCGGACGGTGTCCTCCACGGTCACGTAGGTCCCGGGGTTGCCCGTGAACTTCTCGGCGACGTGGAACGACTGGGAGAGGAACTGCTGGATCTTGCGGGCGCGCGCCACGACGTGCTGCTGCTCCTCGGAGAGCTCGTCCATGCCGAGGATGGCGATGATGTCCTGCAGGTCGGAGTACTCCTGCAGCGTCTCCTGGACGGCCATGGCCACGCGGTAGTGCTCCTCGCCCACGATCGACGGGTCGAGGGCCGAGCTGGAGCTGGCCAGCGGGTCGACCGCCGGGTAGATGCCCAGGTCGGTGATCGAGCGCGAGAGGACCGTGGTGGCGTCGAGGTGCGTGAACGTGGTGGCCGGCGCCGGGTCGGTGAGGTCGTCGGCGGGGACGTAGACGGCCTGGACCGAGGTGATGGAGCCCTCCTTGGTGGAGGTGATGCGCTCCTGGAGCTCGCCCATCTCGGTGGCCAGCGTGGGCTGGTAACCCACGGCCGACGGCATGCGGCCGAGAAGGGCCGAGACCTCGGAGCCGGCCTGCGAGAAGCGGAAGATGTTGTCGATGAACAGCAGGACGTCCTGGCCCTGGTCGCGGAAGTACTCCGCGGTGGTGAGGCCGGCCAGCGCCACGCGCATGCGGGCTCCGGGCGGCTCGTTCATCTGGCCGTAGACCAGGCAGGTCTTCTCGATGACGCCGGACTCGGTCATCTCGAGGTAGAGGTCGGTGCCCTCGCGCGTGCGCTCGCCGACGCCGGTGAAGACCGACGTGCCGCCGTGCTGCTGGGCGAGGTTGTTGATGAGCTCCTGGATGAGCACCGTCTTGCCGACGCCGGCGCCGCCGAACAGTCCCGTCTTGCCGCCGCGGACGTAGGGCTCGAGAAGGTCGATGGCCTTGATGCCCGTCTCGAAGATCTCCGTGGTGGTGGTCAGCTCGTCGAAGTCGGGCGCCGGGTGGTGGATCGGGTAGTACTGGACGTCGTCGGGCAGCTCGCCGCCGTCCACGGGCTGGCCCATGACGTTCCAGACGCGACCCAGCGTGGACGGACCGACCGGCATCATCATGGGGTGGCCGGTGTCGCGGACCTTGAGGCCGCGGGTGAGGCCGTCGGTCGAGGACATGGCCACGGTGCGGACCACGCCGCCCGGCAGCTGCGACTCGACCTCGAGCACGGTGCTCACGTGGCCGACGGGCGTGTCGCCGTCCACGACGAGCGCGGTGTAGATGCCGGGGACCTGGCCGTCGAACTTGACGTCCACGACGGGCCCGACGATGCGGACGATGGTGCCCACGCCGACCGTGCGGTTGAGCTTGTGGTACGCGGCCTCCTCGAGGGCGGTCCGCGTCTCCTGGTTCTTCTCTGCCATCAGTTGTCCTCCAATGCGGACGCGCCGCCGATGATCTCGTTGAGCTCGGTGGTGATGGAGCCCTGACGGACGCGGTTGTACGTGCGCTCGAGCGTGTCCAGGACCTCCCGGGCGTTGTCGGTCGCGGACTGCATGGCGCGACGGCGCGCGCCGTGCTCCGCCGCCGCCGAGTCGAGCAGCGCGTGGAAGATGACCGTCCTGAAGTAGGCGGGCATGAGCTGGCCCAGGACCTCCTCGGCCGAGGGGTCGAAGGCGAAGTCGGTGTAGGCGCGGCTCTTCACGTGGGAGAGCGCCTCCGGGTCGCGCGGCTTGTTGGGCATCGTGAGCTGCTCGCGCGTGATGGGCAGCAGCTGCTCGACGACCTGGGTCTGCTCGACGCGGTTCTTGGCGTGCCAGTAGTAGAGCACCACGCGGTCTATCTCGCCGGTGGCGTAGCCGCGCATGACGTAGGACGCGATGCGGTCGGCCTCGTCCTGGTTGGGCTCGGAGGAGATGCCGACGAACGACATGACCGGGGCCATCTTGCGGTACGTGAAGTACTCGGTGGGCTTGCGGCCGCACGTGATGACCGACGAGTCGACCCCCTTCGCCCGCAGGCGCCGCATCTCGGCCTCGACCGCGCGCTGCTGCACGATGTTGAAGCCGCCCGCGAGGCCCTTGTCGGACGCCACGAGGATGAACAGCACGTGGCGCTCCTCGGGGTGGCGCGCGAGCAGCGGCTGCGCCGAGCCGAAGCCCGCGCCCGCCACGTTGGCGAGCATGCGCGTGATGGCATCCTTGTAGGGCTCCGCCTCCTCGGCACGCACGAGCGCCTTGTGGATCCGCGCCGTGGAGATCATCTCCATCGTGCGCGTGATCTGCATCGTGCTCCTGATCGAGCCCATGCGGCGCTGTATCTCACGAAGGCTGGACATCTTCTACTGCTCCTGGCCGTCCAGCGGCTCGTGACCGCCCTCGGGCGGCGCCGACACGGTCTGCTCGGCGGCCTGCTCGACGTCCTCGGCGCGGCGCCGGTTGGGGTGCTCGGCGAGGAACTCCTTCTTGTAGCGCGCGATGCGGCCGCGCAGGCGCGCGGCGGTCGCGTCGTCGATCTTGCCCTTGAGCACCGCGGCGCGCAGCTTGGGGCAGTGCGTGGCCATGTACTTGGCCAGCCCGTCGCGGAACAGCGTCACGTTCTCGAGGTCGAGGTCGTCGAGGAAGTCCTCCTTGGCGGCGAAGATCGCGATGACCTGGTCGCGGACGTCGAGCGCCGAGAAGCGCTGCTGCTTGAGCATCTCCATGACGTGCGCGCCGTGGTTGAGCTGGTACTGCGTGGTGGCGTCGAGGTCGGAGCCGAACTGCGAGAAGGCCTGCTTCTCTCGATAGGCGGCCAGGTCCAGGCGCAGCGTGCCCACGACCTGCTTCATGGCCTTGATCTGGGCGTCGCCGCCCACGCGGCTGACCGAGATGCCCACGTCGACGGCCGGGCGCTGTCCCTGGAAGAACAGGTTGGACTGCAGGTAGATCTGGCCGTCCGTGATGGAGATCACGTTGGTGGGGATGTAGGCCGAGACATCGCCCTCCTGCGTCTCGATGATCGGGAGCGCCGTGAGCGAGCCGCCGCCGTTGGCGTCGGACAGCTTGCAGGCGCGCTCGAGCAAGCGCGAGTGCAGGTAGAAGATGTCGCCGGGGTAGGCCTCGCGTCCGGGCGGACGGTGCAGCGTCAGCGACATCTGGCGGTAGGCCACCGCCTGCTTGGAGAGGTCGTCGTAGACCACGAGCACGTGCCCGCCGGGGTGCTCCGCGTCGGCGGGGTTGCCGTGCTCGTCGTTGTACATGAAGTACTCGCCGATGGCGGCGCCCGCCATGGGGGCGATGTACTGCATCGGCGCGGACTCGGCGGCCGTGGCGGCCACGATGACCGTCTTGTCGAGGACGCCGTGCTGCGCGAGCGACTCGCGGATGGTCGCGACCGTGGAGGCCTTCTGGCCGATGGCCACGTAGATGCAGATCATGTCGGTCTCGCGCTGGTTCACGATGGCGTCGATGGCGATGGCCGTCTTGCCCGTCTTGCGGTCGCCGATGATGAGCTCGCGCTGGCCGCGGCCGATGGGCACCATAGCGTCGATGGCGAGAAGCCCGGTCTGCACCGGCTCGCACACCGGCTGGCGGTCCATGATGCCGGGGGCCTTGAACTCGATCGGGCGGCGGTGCGTGGCGTTGATCGGGCCGAGGCCGTCGATGGGCTGGCCGAGCGGGTTGACCACGCGGCCCAGCATGGCGTGGCCCACCGGGATGTCCATGACGCGCCCGGTGGTGCGGCACTCGTCGCCCTCCTTGATCTCCTCGGCGTCGCCGAAGAGAACCGCGCCCACGTCGTCCTGGTCGAGGTTCTGGACCAGGCCGTAGACGTCGAGGCCGGTGGACGAGCTCGTGAGCTTGAGCAGCTCGCCGGCCATGGCGGACTTCAGGCCCGAGATGCGGGCGATGCCGTCGGCGACCTCGGTGACGACGGAGGCCTCCTGGCGGTCGACCGTGGCGCTGATCTGCGCGAGCTCCTCGCGCAGCGTGCTCATGATCTTCTCTGAGCTGATGGTTTCCATTTATCGCTCCTCGCCCTCGATGAACGTCGAGGAAAGGGTCTTGCGGATGTTGGCGAGCTGCGCGCGCACCGAGGCGTCGTAGCGCTTGCCGCGCACCTCGAGCATGATGCCGCCGATGATGGACGGGTCCACGCGCTCCACCAGGTAGACCGGGGCGTTGAGGTCCTTCTCGGCCTTGGCGCGCACCTTGGCGCGCAGGTCGTCGTCGAGCGGGACGGCGGTGGTCACGGTCACCGAGACCGTGGTGTCCTGGGCGTCGAGAAGCTCCTTGTAGTGCTTGGCCACCTTCTCGATGAGACCCAGGTCGTCCTCGCGCTGCATGGCGGCGAGCGTCTCGAGCACCTCGGGGGTGAACTTCTGGGCGTGCTGCCACTGCACCAGGTCGGAGTTGGCGCGGCCCTCGGAGCGGGCCGCCTCCAGAAGCGCCCTGGTGTACGCCTCGATCTTCTCGGCGTCCTCGCGCTTAGTCGCCATCGGGGGCTCCCACTTCCGCGAGGTACCTCTCGGCAAGGCGGCGCTGCTCCTCCTCGGAGAGGTCGTTGCCGATGATCTTGCTCGCGATCTCAACGGAGAGGTCGACCACCGAGCCGGAGAGCTCGATCATGGCCTTGTGGCGCTCGGAGTCGACCGCGCCGTGCGCCTTGGAGATGATGTCCGCGGCCTCGCGCTGCGCCTTGGCGAGCACCTGGGAGCGGACCTCCTCGGCCTCCTTCTTGGCCTTGGCCACGATGGCGTCGGCCTCGTGGTGGGCCTCCAGGATCTTGGCCTCGTAGCTCTTGGCCTCCTCGGCGGCCTGGAGCTTGGACTGCTCGGCGGCGTCGAGGTCGTCCTGGATCTTCTGCTGGCGCTTTTCCATCATCTCGAGGACCGGCGGCCACACGAGCTTCTTCAGGACCACCAGGATGATGAGAAACGCGATGAGCGCCGGGATGAACTCGGCGGGCTTGGGGATCAGGATGTCCGCCCCCACCGCCGACTCCTCGGCGAACGCCGCGACCGGCGTGGCGCACGTGGCGACGCCCGCGACGACGGCCGCTCGGCCGAGCGACCTGAGTGTGCTGTTCTTCATGCGTGCCTCCACTTGGACGCCAGCCCTGTTACTTGACGATGAGGCTGACGACGAAGCCGATGAGGGCCAGGGCCTCGACGAAGGCCGAGCCCAGGATGAAGACCGTGAAGAGACGACCCTGGACCTCGGGCTGGCGGGCCATGCCCTGCGCGACGCCGCTGGCGGCCAGACCGATGCCGATGCCGGCACCGATGACACCGAGACCATAACCTACGACACCGAGAGCTCCCACTGTTCCTCCTTTGCCGGGCGCCCCGCCTGCGGGGCGCGCTCAGTGACAAACCTGTTTGACCTGCTATGCACGGCGGGCACGGGGCCCGCGGGATGCCCGCTGGGGCTAGTCCTCGTCGGACTCGGCGATCTGGATGTAGACCGAGGTGAGCAGCGCGAAGACGTACGCCTGGATGGCCGCAACCATGATCTCGACCACGTAGATGACGAGCAGGATGGCGACCCACAAAACCGACGCGCCCGCCTGGACGGCGGTGGCGGCCGAGAAGGCCTGGACCATCGGCTCGAAGAAGAGCGACGCGAGGATGGCGAAGGTGCCCATGACGACGTGGCCCGCGAAGAGGTTGCAGAAGAGTCGCACGGCCAGCGTGATGAGGCGCAGGATCGTGGAGAAGACCTCGATGAGCCACACCAGCGCGTTGAGCGGGAACATCACGCCCGCCGGCGCGAGGCTCTTGGCGTAGCCGAGCGCGCCGTGCTTCTTGATGCCGCAGGCGATGAAGTAGACGAACGAGCAGAGGGCGAGCGCCGCCGTGGTGGAGATGGTGCCCGTGCCCGGCTTGCAGCCCGGGATGATGCCGACGATGTTGTTGGCGAGCACGACGATGAAGACGGTGGCGATGAAGGGGAAGTGGCGCTTCCAGGAGTCGCCGAGCAGGCCCTTGCACATGTCGTCGCGGACGAACTCGACGAGGTACTCCATGCCGTTCACGAAGAAGCCCTGCGGGACGAGGCTGCGCGCCTGACGCGCCTTGAACACGAACAGGATGACGAGCATCAGGATGACGGCGAGCGCGAACCAGAACGAGTACTGCGTGAAGCCCACGGTGCCCAGGTCACCGAAGATGGCCTGAGACGTGAAGCTCGAGACGAGCTCGTTCACCTCCTCGCCCAGGCTGTCCAACGGATTGCCCACGCTATGTCCTCCCCTCAAGACCTACGCCCGGCCGTTGGCCGCGCGCCAGGCCCGTACCGCCTCGATGCCCCACAGCGCGAGGAACGAGGCGACCAGTGCCATCGCGAACACGAGGAA
Organism: Thermophilibacter sp.; assembly: GCF_966187215.1. Classification (NCBI taxonomy): domain Bacteria; kingdom Bacillati; phylum Actinomycetota; class Coriobacteriia; order Coriobacteriales; family Atopobiaceae; genus Thermophilibacter; species Thermophilibacter sp. The sequence continues at coordinate 11,124 of NZ_CBIFYV010000007.1, read as the reverse complement.
CGTCTCCGGTGCGAGAGCATACCCCAGAAACAAGGCCACAAGCAGCGTCAGAAACGAGATCGCTATGCTGACGATGCCCGCGGCCAGACTCGTGCGCGCGCCTTTCCTCAGAGCCCCCTCGAACAGGACGGCCGGCGGGATGCTGCCAATCAGGGCAGCGAGCACGCCGAGCGTCGCGGCGATCGCCTGTCCCATCTGCGCCCTCCGGATCGAGCGGTTCCGAAAAGTGCGATTAGTCTAGCCCATCCCCGCGGGACGTCAAGGGGCCGGCGGACGCGCGCCCCCGTTTCGTCACATTGCCGCGAAACGGGGGCGCTGCTGAAAAGTGCCAGCTACTTGGTGCCGTAGATGCGGTCGCCCGCGTCGCCGAGACCGGGCAGGATGTAGGCGTGCTCGTTCAAGCAGCGGTCGAGGGCGCAGGTGTAGAGGCGCACGTCGGGGTCGAAGTCGAGCGTGGCACGCACGCCCTCGGGCGCCGAGACGAGCGTGAGGCAGCGGATGTCGCGCACGCCGGCGTCGCGCAGGAACTTGATCGCCGCGGTGAGCGAGCCGCCCGTGGCCAGCATCGGGTCGACCACCAGGCAGGTGCGGTTCTCGATGTCGGCCGGGAACTTGCAGTAGTACTGGTGCGGCTCGTGGGTCTCTGGGTCGCGGTACATGCCCACGTGGCCCACGCGCGCCGACGGCACGAGCTCGAGCAGGCCGTCGACCATGCCCATGCCGGCGCGCAGAATCGGGATGATGGCGACCTTCTTGCCGGCGAGCCGCTTGCACACGGTCCTCTCGAGCGGGGTCTCCACCTCCACGTCCTCGAGCGGGAAGTCGCGCATGGCCTCGTAGCCCTCGAAGATGGCCAGCTCGTTGACGAGCTCGCGGAACTGCTTGGTCGAGGTGTCCTTGTCGCGCAGGATGTGCAGCTTGTGCTGGACGAGCGGGTGGTCGATGACCGTGAAGCGGCTGGGATCGAACTCTTCTGCCATCATGTCTCCTTCGCGTCCCAAAGGGGGACAGGACCCTTTTGGGACAGTGCTCCCGTTTGCTGGCTCCGGCATGTCCCAAAAGGGTCCTGTCCCCCTTTGGGACGCTCCGACCTAGAGGCCGGGGTAGAGGGGGTGGGCCTCGAGAAGCTCGCGGACCTCGGCGGTCGCGCGGTCGAGCGAGACGCTGTCCTGCGCCCCGCGCACGACCTCGCCGATGAGCTCGCCCACGCGCTCGCACTCCACCTCGGAGAAGCCGCGCGTGGTGACGGCGGCCGACCCCACGCGGATGCCGCTCGTGACGAACGGCGAGCGCTTCTCGCCGGGGATCGTGTTCTTGTTGACCGTGATGCCCACGGAGTCGAGCACGCGCTCGGCGTCGCGGCCGGTGACCTCCCCCACCGGTGTGAGGTCGACGAGCAGCAGGTGGTTGTCCGTGCCGCCCGAGACCAGGCGCAGGCCGCGCGCCTCCATGCCGCGCCCGAGGGCGCGCGCGTTGGCCAGGATCGCGTCCGCGTAGTCGGAAAACTCCGGGCGCAGGGCCTCGCCGAAGGCCACCGCCTTGCCGGCGATCACGTGCTCGAGCGGGCCGCCCTGGCTGCCCGGGAAGACGGCGGAGTCGAGCCTCTTGGCGAGGTCGTCGTCGTTGGAGAGGATGAGGCCGCCGCGCGGGCCGCGCAGGGTCTTGTGCGTGGTGGAGGTCACCACGTCGGCGCACGGCACCGGCGAGGGGTGGCGCCCGGTGGCCACCAGGCCCGCGATGTGGGCCATGTCCACCATGAGCGCCGCGCCGACGCCGTGGGCGATCTGGGCGAAGCGCTCGAAGTCGATGGTGCGCGGGTAGGCGGAGGCGCCCGCGATGATCACCTTGGGGCGCTCGGCCTCGGCGAGCGCGGCCACGGCGTCGTAGTCGATGCGCTCGGTGACGGAGTCCACACCGTACGAGACGACCTCGTAGAGCTTACCCGAGAAGTTGGCCGGCGAGCCGTGCGTGAGGTGGCCGCCGTTGTCGAGCGCCATGCCCATGATCTTCTCGCCGGGCTTGACCAGGGCCGAGAGGGCCGCGTAGTTGGCCTGGGCCCCGGAGTGGGGCTGCACGTTGGCGTGAGCCGCCCCGAAGAGCCGGCAGGCGCGGTCGCGCGCGAGGTTCTCGACCTCGTCAACGGCCCAGCAGCCGCCGTAGTAGCGCTTGCCGGGCAGGCCCTCGGCGTACTTGTTGGTGAGCGGGGACCCCACCGCCTCCATCACGGCCTCGGAGACGAAGTTCTCGGAGGCGATGAGCTCGATGGAGGAGCGCTGGCGGCGCAGCTCGTCGTCGATGGCGGAGAAGACCTCGGGGTCGGATGCGCTCAGGTGCTCGTAGGTCATGGGCTGCCTCCTTTTACGAACGCGCCCGCGGGGCGCGGGCGCGTCTTGGCTACATTCCGAAGTCGGCGGGGACGCCGGGGAAGTCGGGGTCGTCCTCGCGCATGATCTTCTCGACGCGCCCGGTGTGCCGGCCGCCGGAGAACTCGGTGGTGAGGAAGGTGTCGACGATGGCCTCGTTGTCCATCAGCGAGACGAAGCGCCCCGACAGGCCCACGACGTTGGCGTCGTTGTGCTCGCGGGCCAGGCGCGCGAACTCGACGGTCTGCACGGGCACCGCGCGGATGCCGGCGACCTTGTCGGCCGTCATGGAGATGCCGATGCCCGTGCCGCAGATGAGCACGCCACGGTCGGCCTGGCCGGAGGCGACGAGGCGGGCGACCTTGTCCGCAAAGTCGGGGTAGTCGCAGCGCGCGTCCGTGGCGGGGCCGCAGTCTATGACCTCGTGGCCCAGCGAGCGCAGGTAATCCGCAATCGGGGCCTTCTGAAGAAACCCGGCGTGGTCCGAGCCGATGGCGATACGCATGTGTCCTCCCGTCGTCGCGTGCGTACCCGACCAGAGTAGCACGACGGGGCCCCGGGGGACCTAGGCGCGGGCGGCGAGAAGGACCTCGGCCTCGCCGAGCGCGCCGGCGCGCAGGACGCGCGGAGCGGCCCCCGTGGCGTCGACGATCGTGGAGGCGACGCCCACCGGGGCGGGGCCCGCGTCGAGCGTGAGGTCGGCGGCCTCGACGATGGCGGGCTCGACGCCGTGGCCCGAGGTCGCGGCCGGCGCGCCGTGGGTGTTGGCGCTCGTCTGGGCGAGCGGGGCGCCGACGGCGCGCACGAGCGCCCGGCAGAGCTCGGAGCCCGGCACGCGCAGGGCGATCGTGGCGGGATCGCCCGCGGCGGCGGCCTGGGCGTACTCGGGCGGGACCGCGGCGGAGGCGCGCACGACGAGCGTGAGGGCGCCGGGCCAGTGCGCGGCGGCGAGCCGGTGCGCCCACGCGGGCACGTCCGTGCCGTAGACGTCCAGGTCGGAGGGGTCCGCGACGAACCACGGCAGGGTCTGCGCACGGTCGCGGCGCTTGATTCGGAAGATGCGGTCGTGGGCGGGGTTGCCCGGCGTGGCCGCGCAGGCGAGGCCGTAGACGGAGTCGGTGGGGACCACGAGCACGCCGCCGGCGCGCAGCGCGGCCGCGGCCCGCGCGAGGGTCGCGGCGTCGGGCGCCTGCTGGCTCACGGGGACGACGGCGCCCACGGCTAGCCCTCCCTCACGGCCACGAGCACGCGCGGGCGGTGCGTGAGGTCCTCGCGGACCTCGACCGTCGCCCAGCCGCCCTGGGCGCGCGCGAGCTCGGCGGCCTGGTCGAGCGAGTCCTCGAAGAGCTCGACGGCGAGCGTGCCGCCCGGCTCGAGGGCGCGGGGTGCGAGCTCGAGCAGGCGCCGGAACACGTCGAGCCCGTCGGCGCCGCCGTCGAGCGCCAGGGCGGGCTCGTGGTCTGCCACCTCCGCGGGCACCTCGGTGCGCAGGACGTCCGTGGGGATGTAGGGCGGGTTGGAGACGAGCACCGAGAAGGTGCCCATGAGCCCGGCGTCCACGCCGTCGGCGAGGTCGCAGCGGACGATGTCCACGGCGTCGTCGAGGCCGAGGGCGCCGCGGTTGCGCTCCGCGAGCGCCACGGCGCGCTCGGAGAGGTCGGTAGCCGTGACGCGCGTGCCGGGCCGCTCCGAGGCTATGGAGAGCGCGATGCAACCGGTGCCGGTGCCCACCTCGAGCACGCGGACGGCGCGCTCGGCGGGGTCGCCCTTCTCGGCGTCCGGGGCCTTCTCGGCGCGGGCCGCGGCGCGGTCCACGCCCTCAAGCGCGGCGTCCACGAGCACCTCGGTCTCGGGGCGCGGGATGAGCACGCCCTCCTCGCAGCGCAGGACGATGTGGCGGAAGGGCATCTCGCCGGTCACGTACTGCAGCGGCTCGCCGGCGGCGCGCCGCTCGATGGCGGCGTGCATGGCATCGAGCTCCGGGCGCTCGAGCGGGCGGTCGAAGTTGACGTAGAGCTCGACGCGCGAGAGCCCGGTCACGTGGCAGAGCAGCCACTCGGCCGAGAGGCGCGGGTGCTCGTCCCCCTTGCGCTCCAGGTAGCCGCTCGTCCAGTCGAGGACGCGCTTGATGGTCCAGGGCTGCTGCGACATGGTGCCTCTCGCCCGCTACGCCGCGGCCTCGGCGAGCTTCTCGGCGCGGTCGGCGGCGGCCAGGGCCTCGATCACGCTCGGCAGCGCGTCGCCGAGCAGCACGCCATTGTAGGTGCTGTTGAAGCCGATGCGGTGGTCGGTCACGCGGTCCTGTGGCTGGTTGTAGGTGCGGATCTTCTCGGAGCGGTTGCCGTGGCCGATCTGGCTGAGGCGCTCGGCGCCCTGCTCGGCCTGCTGCCTCTCGAGCTCCACCTCGTAGAGGCGGGCGCGCAGCATCTGCATGCAGACCTCGCGGTTCTGGATCTGCGAGCGCTGGTCCTGCGACTGCACCACGGTGTTGGTGGGCAGGTGCGTGATGCGCACCGCCGAGTAGGTGGTGTTGACGCACTGGCCGCCGGGGCCGGAGGCGCAGTAGGTGTCGATACGCAGGTCGCCCGGGTCGATCTGGATGTCGATCTCGTCGGCCTCGGGCAGCACCGCCACGGTGGCCGTGGAGGTCTGGATGCGGCCCTGGCTCTCGGTCTTGGGCACGCGCTGGACGCGGTGCACGCCGGACTCGTACTTGAGCACGGAGTAGACCTTGTCGCCGGTGACCTTGAACTCGATGGTCTTGAAGCCGCCGGCCTCGCTCGGGCTGGACGAGAGCACCTCGACCTTCCAGCCGCGGTGCTCGCAGAAGCGCTCGTACATCTTGAAGAGGTCGCCGGCGAAGATGGCGGCCTCGTCGCCGCCCACGCCGGCGCGAATCTCGACGATCGTGTCCTTCTCGTCGTTGGGGTCGCCGGGGATGAGCATGATCTTGATGTCATCCTCGAGCCCGGGGAGCTTGGCCTCGTTGGCGGCGATGTCCTCCTGGAGCATGGCCTTCTCGTCGGCGTCGGCCTCGTGGAGCATCTCCTTGGCGGCCTCGATGTCGTCGAGCGCGCCCAGGTACTCGCGGGCCTTGGCCACGAGGTCGGCCTGGCTGGCGTGCTCCTTGGCCAGGCGCGCGTACTCCTTGGGGTCGGACACCACGGACGGGTCCATGAGGCGCTTCTCGAGCTCCTCGTAGGCCTGGATGATCTTCAGCAGCTTGTCACGCATGGTTTCTCCTTGGGTGCGGCAGGTGGGCGGGCGGCGCCGGCGCCCGGGCGGGCGCGGCGGGGTCTCGCGCGGCTAGAGCATGTCGAACCTGCTGTACATGGCCACCCCCACGGGTCTCGTGTCCTCCAACGTTTCATCATACCCCGGAACGCACGCGCTCACGGGCGGCGCGGGCGCGCCTACGAGCCCTCCATGACCGGGCACGACGGGTGTGCGACACTGGTGGCGACGAGAGGAGACACCATGGCCGAGCCCGAGGGCACGCGAGAAGAGCGGGACGAGCGCCCGGACGACACGGTGGCCGGGCGGACCGCGCGGCTGGAGGAGCGGGGCGCGCGACGGCGCGGCGGACCCCGCCGGTGACGCCCGCCCCGCGGGCGGCGCGGGCGAGCCGAGCGGCGACACCGTGCGACGGCCGCTGGTCGACGTCGGCGAGCCCGCGTCCCCGGGCACGGACGGGACGGCCCCGACGCCGACGCGGGCCGCGCGCGCCGCCGCGTGGGTGCGCTCGCACGTCCCGGCGGTCGCCGCGCTCGGCGTCGCGGCCGTGGCCATCGTCGCGCTTCTCGTTGCTGCGCTGGTCAACGCCACCGCCGTGCCCGACGCGGCCACGATCGAGGCCGACGCGCGCGCCGCGCTCTCGGCACCCTCCTACGCCGGGGGCACCTACGGGACCGACGGCGTGCTCGTGACGCGCGACGTTGACGTGCGCTCGGTCAGGCGAACCGACGCGGCCCCCGAGGACGCCGACGCGCGCTTCGGCGCCTCGGGCTACGCGACCGCCGAGGTGGTGGTCACCTTCGCGGGCCAGGGCGTAAGCGCCGACCAGGCAGCGACGCTGGGCTACGCGCTCGTGGACGGCGCCTGGGAGCGCGTGGGCGACGCGCGGGTCGGCAGCCTCGCGTGGCGCGCCACGTCCGGCGTCGACCAGGAGCGGGTCGCGCGCAACGCGAGCCTGCTGCTGCGACGCGTCGACGCCGCGCGGGGCTGGGACGGCTCGGACGGCCTGCCCACCCTCGAGGAGCTCTACGCCGACGCCGACGCGACCGTGTCCTCCGAGGCGTTCGACGAGCAGGCGCAGACCGACGTCGTGGAGCTGTCACTCGAGCGGGCCGGCAGCTACGAGACGTACGCCTGTACCTTGCGCGCGACCTTCTCGTTCTCACCGGCGAGCGGCCGCTGGGAGGTCTCGTCGGCCGAGGTTGACGACGGCGCGCGCACGCCGGACCTGAGCGCGCTCGTGGGAACCTGGACCGGCACGTTCCAGCGCCAGGACACCGAGGGGAACAAGTGCCTGGCCGGGCGTGCGGCCGGGCTCACCGTGACCGTGGAGGGGGCCTCGGCCGAGGGCGGAGCGCCCACGCTCACGGGCACGATCAGCGGGCTGGCGCACTATCACGCGCACCCCGGCCGGGACAGCGAGTCCTGCGAGGGCGACCTCGCGTTCGACGACGTGCCGTTCACCGCAACGCTCGTGGAGGACGAGACGGGCAGCGAGCTGGCCTTCTCGGCGACGCTGCCCGAGGACGTGGGCGGCACCGTGGGCGTGGCGCTCGGCTTTGGCACGGGCGACGACGCCGGCCAGGTGGTGGCCCGCGTGCGGACCACCTTCCCGCACACGGCGAGCTTCCTGTTCATCCCCTACGACGAGACGCTGACCTACACCGACGTCTTCACGCTCGCGAAGGAGGAGTGACGGTCGCGCTGACGCGACGTCCTTCTCGCTGCGCGTGACACCGCCTCGTTGTCGCAGCGCTGACCAAATAACGCGCAGAATCGGACATGCGCGTTATTTTTACCTGCGGATATAGAAAGTTGTGCTTGATTCTGCGCGTTATCCGGCCGACAACGCATTGGTGCACAAAAGACGACGCCCCGTCCCCTCGCGCGGCGAGAAGGACGGGGCGCCGTGGCGTTCCCGCATGCGAGGAGGCTACTCGGCCTCGGTGGCCTCCGGCTCAGCGGCGACCTCGGCCTCGGCGGGAGCCTCCTCGGCAGCCTCGGCGGCCTTGGCGGCGGCAGCGGCCTCAGCCTTCTTGGCGTACTCGGCGGCGCGCTTGGCCTTCTCGGCGGCCTTGGCCTCCTTGGCGGCCTTCTTGGCGGCGGCCTCCTCGGCAGCCTTGGCGGCGCGGGCGGCCTTGGCCTCCTCGGCCTTCTTCAGCTGGGCGGCAGCGGCGCCACCGAACTTGTCGGCGAAGCGCTGGACGCGGCCGCCGGTGTCAACGAGCTTCTGGGTGCCGGTGTAGAACGGGTGGCACTTGTCGCACAGGTCGACCGTCATCTCGCTCTTGGTGGAGCGGGTCTTCCAGGTGTTGCCGCAGGTGCAACGGACGGTGCACTCCACGTAGTCGGGGTGGATACCTTGCTTCATGGCAGGACTCCTCACGATCGGCCCTGGTTTCCGACCAGGGCGGGGGTTCGCCTCGGTTTCCGACCGAGGCACAGTAGCTGTAGGAGTATATCAGATGGCTTGTGGCGCGGGTGTGGAGAAGCGCCGGGCCTCTCGGCCGCGCGTCGCCCGGGACGAGCGAGAGGTCCGCGTCGGGACGCGATGCGTACAATGGGCCCACCACGGAATCGCGCGAACGGGAGGCGCCATGTTCCTTGCCATCGACGTCGGCAACACGCAGACCACGCTCGGCCTCTTTGACGGGGACGGGTCGCTCGTGCACGGCTGGCGCATGGCGACCGACGCCACCGACACCTCCGACGCGCTGCACGCGCGCCTCTTCACGTACCTCATGAAGGACGGCCTCGAGCTGGGCCTCGTGGACGGCGCGGGCGTCGCCTCGGTGGTGCCGGCGCTCGAGCGCGCGTGGCGGCGCTGTCTGGGAGGTCACCTCGGCCGCGAGCCGCTGGTCGTGCGACCCGGCCACGACTGCGGCCTGGAGATCGCCATGCCGCAGCCGCGCCAGGTGGGCGCGGACCGCATCGCCAACGCCGTTGCCGCGCGCGCGACCTACGGCGCCCCGGTCATCGTGGTCGACTTTGGCACCGCCACCAACATCGACGTGGTGGACGCAGCCGGCCGCTACCGCGGGGGCGCCATCTCGCCGGGCCTCATGCTGTCCGCCGGCGCGCTCGTGTCGCGCGCTGCCAAGCTGGCGAGCATCCCCGTCGAGGCGCCCGCCCACGCGCTGGGCGACACCACCGAGACCGCCATGCAGTCGGGCCTGGTCATCGGGGCGGCGGCGCAGGCGGAGGGCCTCGTCGCCCGCATCAGGGACGAGATCGGTGCGCCGACGGCCACCGTGGTGGGCACCGGCGGGCTGGCGCGCACGGTGGCGCAGGCGACGACGCTCTTCGACGCCATCGACCCCGACCTCACCCTGCGCGGCATCCGCGAGATCTGGCTCCGGGAGCGCGAGCGGGACTAGGGGACGCGGCGGAGCTCGGCCTGCTCGGGGGCCACCTCGATCTCGCGCGCGCCGTCGTCGAGCCGGACCGTGGCGCGGCCCCACACGTCCACACCGGCCAGCGTGCCCCGCGCGAGCGCGCGCCCGCCGCGCACGACCTCGACCTTCTCGCCCATGCCGAGAAGCGCGTCGAAGTAGTCGCCCAGCACCGGCGCGAGCGGACCAGCCGCGGCGCGACCCGCGGCGACGTCGGTGACCCACGCATCGACGGCGGCACGCGCGGCGGCCTCCACCGCGGCGGCGTCGAGCTCGCGACCCTCCTCCGCGGCGACCTCGCACGTCACGTAGATGCCGTCGTCATCGTAGCCGGCACGGCCGCGCACCGCGGCGAGCGGCGCGCCCTCGTCCGACACGACGCCGTGGGGCCAGATCACCCGGCCCCCCAGCGCCCGCGCCACGGCCAGCGCGCAGACGAACGGCGTGCCGGTCACGTGCCCCATCGGCACGGCAGGACGCAGGGTGAACGACGCTACTCCCACGCGACCTCCCCCAGGTCGGCCGTCACGTGCCCCACGCGGTCGTCGCGCGGGACCACCTCGACGCCCGCGTGCGCAAGGAAGCGCTCGGGGTCGTGCATGAGGTCCTCCATCGGCACGATCACGTAGTCCCGCTCGCCGAGGTGGGGGTGCGGCAGGGTGAGGCGGCGCCCGGCGTGCGTCTCCCCCTCCACCCACGCGAGGTCGCAGTCGATGGTGCGCGGCCCGGTGCCCGGCTTCTTCTTGCCGCGGCGCGCGCTCGCGGCCGCCGCGCCCTTCTCGCCGTCCGCCGGCTTCTCGCGGATGCGGCCCATCTGGTCCTCGACCTCGAGCAGCTTGCCCATGAGCACGAGCGGGTGCAGCTCGGTGCGAATCTCGGCCACGGCGTTGGCCACCGGCGTCGCGATGCCGTAGGCGGGCTCGGTCTCGTACGCGTGACTGACGCTGACCACGCAGGTGAGCGGGATCTCGTCGATGAGCTGGGCCGCGCGCGCGAGGTTGCCCACGCGGTTGCCCACGTTGGACCCCAGGCTCACGAAGCCCTGGCGCGCGTCCTTGTGCGAGACGGCCCAGTAGGCGTTCACCGCCTGAGAGACGCCCGCCACGTCGTGGACACGCAGGATGCGCGCGCCGTTCTCGAGCGCCGCCACGCACACGCCCGCCGTGGCCGCGTCACGCTCCGGGGCCTCGGCCACGCCGGAGATCGCACCCACGAAGCGCTTGCGCGACACGGCGCACATGAGCGGGTAGCCCATCGAGACCATCGAGCGCGTGGCCCGCTGGATCACCACGTCCTCGTCGGCGAACTTGTCGAAGCCGGCGCCCGGGTCGAGGCAGATGCGGTCGCGCGACACGCCGGCGCGCACGAGCGTGCGAGCCTGGTCGCCGAGAAAGCCCATGACCTGGCGCATGATCGGCGCCTGATCGGGCAGGGTGAAGCGGTGCTGGGACGTCGCGGGGCGCGGCAGCGCCGTGCCGTTGGGCCGGCTCTGGTCGAGCAGGACCTGACGGCGCGTGGCGTGCGTGCCCAGGCCGCCCTGGTCCCAGTGCGTCACGACGCAGCCGCAGCCGGTGTCCGCGGCCACGGCCACCATGTCGGGGTCGGTGAAGCCGGTGACGTCGTTGACGATGGAGGCGCCCAGCCGCACGCACATGCGCGCGACCTCGGCGTGGCGCGTGTCTATGGAGACCACCGCGCCCGCCTCCACGAGCGCGCGCACCACGGGCACCACGCGCTCGGCCTCCTCCTGCGCGGGCACGGGGGTGTGCCCGGGCCGCGTGGACTCGCCGCCCACGTCGATGATGTCCGCGCCCTCGTCGAGCATCGCGAGACCCCGCGCGATCGCCGCGTCGTGGTCGAGGTTCTCGCCGCCGTCCGAGAACGAGTCGGGGGTCACGTTGAGAATGCCCATGATGCGCGGCCGCGCGAGCGAGATCTCGTGCGCGCCGCAGCGCCAGGTCGCGAAGTTCTCTCTGAGCATGGATTCCTCCTCGGACGCGTCATTCCGACCATTGTACCCGGGCGCGCGCCTGACCGCGGGGCGAGAAGGTCCGGCATCCACTCCGCCCGCTCGCGGGGGCGGGGACAAGGCTCGGCGCTCAAACAGCTTGCCGAGAAGGACGCTCGGCAAGAAC
>NZ_CBIFYV010000006.1:0-45879 GCF_966187215.1 Thermophilibacter sp. | reverse complement strand
TGGCCGGCCGCGCCGGCGCGGCCACGGCGGAGGAGCGTGCGCGTACGGCGCGGCGCCTGGCGGGGACGGGCACGGGACGGCGGCGCGTGGCGCTCGTCACCTGCGACGAGCGCGGATCGCTCGCGGAGGAGCTGCACCGCGGGCCGCTCGGGCGCAATCTCATGGTCGTGGGTACCGGCACCGCGGCCGGGGCCGGCCCCGCGCGCGAGGGGCGCGCGGACGACGCCGGCGCGCCGGGCGGCGAGAGGGGCCGGGAGGGCGGCGCTCGCCACGCGCGGGAGGCCGCGGGCGGGCTCGCGCGCGAGCTCGTGGCCCTTCTCGCCTGCTGCGCGCTCGCCCTGCTCGTTATGGTCCCGCTGGGGAGCATGATCCACGAGGGCGTGTGGGAGGCGCCGGTGACGGCGCTGCTGGGCGCGGGCACGGGCCTCGGCGCGCTCGCGGGCTCGCTGCTGAGGCGACGCGGGACGCGGGGCTGGGTGCGGGCGCTCGTGGCGGCGGTCCTGGCCGCCGCGCTCGTGGCCACGGGCGCCGCGCACGCGCTCTGGCTCTTTGACGAGCGCGTGGACCCGGCGTCGCCCGCCCGGGAGACCGTCGTCTGGCGCGACGGCACAGGGGCCGGCGAACTCCTCGACGCCGAGGGCTCCCCCGACGCCGCAACGGCCCTGCGCACCATCATCCAGGTGGGGTCGGCCCAGCTCGCCGGCACCGACGCAAGCGGATCCGAGCAGGCGTGGGACCTTCTCGTCATCCTCGCGGGCGCGGCGCTGGCGGCGCTTGCCTGCGCGCTCGCCTCGTCGCGGGCGGCGCGGGCGGCCGTCGCGCTCGTCCCGCTGGCGCTCAGCGCGGCCGACCAGGTCGTCATGGGACCCGCGGCCCAGCTCGACTGGGTGGGCGTCGCCGTGGCGCTGGGGCTCGCGCTCATCTGGCTCTCGGTCTGCGAGCGGCCGCGTCCGGCACGGGCGCTGGTCGTGGCCGCCCTCTCCTGCGCGCTCGGGTGGGCGGGCGGCACGCTCGCGCCCGCGGAGGGCTCCGCCGTCTGGTCCGCGCGCGGCACGCGCGTCGAGACCCTCGTGGACCTCTCGCGCGACCTGCGGCGGCGCTCGTCGGCCGTGGTCCTCACGTACCAGACCACCTCGACCGCCCCCGTCTACCTGCGCATCGGCGTGCTCGACCGCTTCGATGGGTCCACGTGGGGCTTCTCGGGGGACGCGACCGAGGGTGACTCGCCGCTCGTGCGCGCCGGGATCCCCGGGAACGCGGACGGCTGGGGCACGCTCACGACGCCGCTCGTTGCCACGACCGTATGGCCCCTTGAGGACGCCGGCCCAGACGCGCCCGTCCCGCCCGGGACCGCCATGCTCGAGGCGACCGACGACGGCGGCTGGCGCGCCACGGGCCGCTACGTCAGGCCCATCCAGGCCGCGGGGCAGACCGACTCGCTCGTCAACCTTGCCTACGAGCTGGACGGCTACGGCGGCGCCCAAAGTGTCCCGGACGACGCGACGCTCGCCGTGCCCGACGAGGTGCCCGCCGAGGTGGAGGAGGTGGTCGCCCGGGCGCGCGACGAGGGGGCCGACGCGAGCCGTGCCAACTCTGCCGGGCAAATCAAGGCCGGCCAGCTCCCGGCCGTGCGCTGGCTCGTCTCGTACTTCACCGACGGGAGCTTCACCTACTCGCTCGACGCACCGGGCGGCGACGGACAGGACAACCTCGCCGCCATCGGGGAGTTCCTCCGGACGAAAAGCGGCTACTGCACGCACTACGCCACGGCGTTCGCGCTGCTCGCGCGCGAGCTGGGGGTACCGTCGCGCGTGGTTCTGGGCTACGCGCCGGGAGGCGGGGCGGACGAGAGCGGCACCTACACGGTGACGATGCGGCAGCTCCACGCCTGGGCGGAGGTCTGGGTGGACGGCATCGGATGGGTGGGCGTGGACGTGACGCCAGCCGCGACGGACGCGGGCGAGACGAACGACGGGGACGCGACGGCCCCGGAGACCGGGGACGAGGTGACGCCCACCGACGAGGCACCGACGGCCGAGGAGCCCGCGATTCCCGACGCCGACCCGGACGCGGGCGAGACGGACGAAGATGCCGCGGGCGCGGCGGACGGCACCGACCCGACCGATGGGGAGCCTGGCGCCGGCACGGCGCCCTGGGCCGCCGCCGCAGCCGGCGTCGCGGCGGTGCTCGCGGCCGCCACGGGGCTTCTCGCCCACCGGCGACGCCCGGCCGCGAGCTGGCAGGAGCTCTGGGAGCGCGTCTGCCGCGCGGCGCGGCGCGCGCACCTGCGCTGGGGCCCCGAGCTCACCGAGGGCGAGGTGGCCGAGCTCATCTGCGCGCGACTGGGCGGCGACGAGCGGCTCGCCGGCATCGTCCGCGCCATCGCCCGCAACGCCTGCCTCGAGCGCTACGGCCGCTGACCGTCAGACGGCGCATGCGAGCGGGCCCCGCCAAGGCTCGCCGCGAGTTCTTCTCCGCACCAAAGGTGCGGAGAAGCTGTCTGAGCGCCGAGCTTTGACGGGGCCCTCCCCCATATGTGCGTTCTGGCTACATCAGCTCGCAGACCTGGGACGCGAAGGCCACGGGGTCCTCGGGCATGATGCCCTCGACGAGCAGGGCCTGGTTGTAGAGAAGCCCCGCGTAGAGGCCCACCTTGTCCTTCTCGCCGGCCTCCTGTGCGGCCTGCAGCTTCTTGAAGACCGGGTGCTGGGCGTTGACCTCGAGCACGCGCGTGGCCTTGGGGGCCTGGTCGGCACCCTCGGGGCCGGCGGCGAGCACCTGCTCCATCTCGAGCGAGACCGGGCCCTCGGAGGTGATGACGGCCGGCGCGCCATCGGCGGCCAGGCGCGTGGACACCGCGACCTTCTCGACCTTGTCGCCCAGAGCCTCCTTCATGGCGTCGAACAGGCCCTCGTTGGCCTTGGTGGCCTCCTCGGCGGCCTTCTTCTCGTCGTCGGTGGCCAGGTCGAGGTCGCCGGCGGTCACGCTCTTGAGCTCGAGCGCGCGGTCCTCGGTCTCGGGCTCGGCGCCGTCGGCCTGGGCCTTCTCGGCCGCCTCGCGCTCGGCGTCGGTGGCGTAGGCCTTGGGCAGGCCCTTGGCCGTGAACTCGCGCATGGCCTGGAAGCAGAACTCGTCCACGTCCTGCGTGCAGAGCAGCACGTCGTAGCCCTTGGCGAGAACCGCCTCGACGACCGGCATCTTGGCCAGGCGGTCGCGGTCGGGACCGGCGGCGTAGTAGATCGCCTTCTGGCCCTCGGGCATGGCCGCGGCGTACTCCTGCAGCGTGACCATCTTCTTGTCACGGGCGCTCCAGAAGAGGAGCAACCCCGCGAGCTCGTCGGCCTTCATGCCGTAGCTCTGGTAGATGCCGTACTTGAGGCCGCGGCCGAAGTTCTCGAAGAACGTCTCGTACTTCTCGCGGTCCTGGTCGCGCATGGCCTCGAGCTCGGAGGTGATCTTCTTCTCGATGCGACGTGCCATGGCCTGGAGCTGACGGGTCTGCTGCAGGGTCTCGCGCGAGATGTTGAGGCTCACGTCGGAGGAGTCGACCACGCCGCGGACGAAGTTGTAGTAGTCGGGCAGCAGGTCGGCGCACTTCTCCATGATCAGCACGTTGGAGCTGTAGAGCTCGAGGCCCTTCTCGTAGTCCTTGCTGTAGAGGTCGAAGGGGGCCTTGCCGGGGATGAACAGCAGCGCGTCGTACTCGAGCGTGCCCTCGGCGTGCAGGCTGAAGGTGCGGGCGGGGTCGGCCCAGTCGTGGAAGGTGGACTTGTAGAACTCGTTGTACTCGTCGTCGGTGACCTCGGAGGCGCGCTTCTTCCAGATCGGGGTCATCGAGTTGATGGTCTCGAGCTCGGTGTAGTCCTCCCACTCCGGCTTGTAGTCGTCACCGGCGTCGGCAGGCTTCTCCTTCTCGCGGCTCTTGGTCACGAGCATCTTGACCGGGTAGCGCACGTAGTTGCTGTAGCGCTTGATGAGCTCCTGGAGCTTGTACTCCGAGAGGAACTCGGAGTAGGAGACGCCGTCGTCGCCCTCGGTGTCGTCCTTGAGGGTGAGGACGATGTCGGTGCCGCACGCGTCGCGGTAGGCGGGGTCGTCCGCGGGGACGGGCTCGATCGTGTAGCCCTCGACGCCGTCGGAGGTCCAGCGGTTGCACTCGTCGGAGTCCCAGGCGCGCGTGATCACGCTGACCTCCTTGGCCACCATGAACGCGGAGTAGAAGCCCACGCCGAAGCGGCCGATGATGTCAACGGCGTCGCCCTGGGCGTCGGCGTTGGCGGCCTTGAACTCCTCCGAGCCGGAGTGGGCGATGGTGCCGAGGTTCTTCTCGAGCTCGTCGACCGTCATGCCGATGCCGTTGTCCGAGACCGTGATCGTGCGCGCGCCCTTGTCAAAGGCCACGTTGATGGCGAGGTTGTCCTGGTCGACCTTGACGGAGCTGTCCGTGAGGCTCTTGAGGTAGAGCTTGTCGATGGCGTCCGAGGCGTTGGAGATCAGCTCGCGCAGGAAGATCTCGCGGTTGGTGTAGATGGAGTTGATCATCAGGTCGAGCAGCTTCTTGCTCTCTGTCTTGAACTTGCGCATGCGACGCTCCCTTTCGTGCGATCCGTCAAACGTTCGCTAGTCTACCCGTTTTGAGATTATCTAAGTCAGTGGCGCTTAGATGTGCCGAACGAGTGTCGCGGATGGCGAAAGGCGGTCTCGCAACGCGCCCGTGGCCTTCGGGAAATCAGTGGTTTTTTGGGACGCCTGAAAGTAGCGGCGCTCGTCGTATTCGCAAAGCAGCAGGTCAGGAAATGGCACTTCCCAGGTGATACTTGGGGCTCACGCCAAAATCCACCGATTTCTCCCAGGCGAGGGGCACGGCCCCTACGCAGAGCCCTCGTCGAGCAGGACGTCGCCCAGAAAGTCGGTGTCGTAGCCGATGGCGCCGGGGAGCTCGAGCGGGGCGTCGGAGGCCACGACGAGGTAGTTGTCCTCGGCGGCGTGGACATCGTCGGAGCAGGGGACCACGGCCGCGTGCGAAAAGACCACGAGGGCCGTGGCCACCACGGAGCGCAGGAAGCTCACGTCCGCGCCGCCCGCGCACGAGACCACGTTCATGAGGCAGGCGCCGCCCGGCGCGAGCGCGCGGCGCACGAGGCGCAGCGCCTCCACCGTGGCGAGCCGGCGCACGGGCTCGGCGCCCACGAAGGCGTCGAGGACCACCGCGTCGTAGGCGCCCGACTCGGCGTCGCGCTCGAGGAAGGCGCGCCCGTCGGCCGTGATGACGCGCAGGTCGCCGCCATCGGCGCGGGCGCGGGCAACGGCCTCGTCGAGGAAGAACCAGCGGCGTGCGGCGTCGACGACGGGGGCCTCCAGCTCCACCACGTCGGTGCGCACGCCCGGGTGCTCGGCGGCCACGAGCTTGGGGAACGCGAAGCCGCCCCCGCCCACGACGAGCAGCCGGCGCGCGTCGGGACGCACAGAGAAGAGCAGGTCGAAGGCACGGTAGTAGGCAAAGACGGGCTCCATGCGCCGCTCGCCGAGGTAGGTGGCCGACTGGTAGACGCCGCCGGTGCGCAGCACGCGCACCCGCTCGCCCGCGGCGTCGCGCGTGTCGTAGACGAGCGCGGGGCCACCGGCACAGCGCACGAGGTGCGGCCGCGCGCGCCAGAGCGCTCCCAGCCCCGCGACGGCCGGCACCGCCAGCGCGGCCAGCGCCACGCGGATTCCTCGCCTGGCGACCATGCGCCCTCACCTCCCCGCGACCATCATAGCCGGGGGCCCGCAGGCGCGTGCTACGATTGCGCGGGCAGAAACGGGAGGGTCACATGCCGCGCCCGGGGGACCGCCGCCACGATGTGAGGAGCCGACCATGCGTCTCACCCTGATGATCTCGCCGGCCAAGAAGATGCGCGAGCTGGACGCGGAGCCCCGGCCCCGCCGGCTGCCGGAGCTCGTGGGGCGCGCCGAGCGGCTCGCGGAGGCCCTGCGCTCCCTCACCCGCGACGAGGCGCAGGCGCTCTGGCGCTGCAGCGACCGGCTCACGGACCTCAACTACGAGCGCCTGGGAGCCCTCGACCCGCGCCGCGCGCACACCGCCGCGGTCTGCGCCTACGACGGCATCCAGTACACGCACCTCGCCGCGTCGGTCATGACCGAGCGGCAGCTCTCCTGGCTCGACGACCACCTGCGCATCCTCTCGGGCCTCTACGGCGTGCTGCGCCCGCTCGACGCCGTGGTCCCCTACCGGCTGGAGATGCAGGCGCGTCTTTCCGTAGACGGCGCGCGCGACCTCTACGGGTTCTGGGGCGCCGAGCCCTACGAGCGCATCGCCGCGACCTGCGACCTCATCGTCAACGTGGCGTCGGTCGAGTACGCCCGCGCCGTGACGCCGCACGTGCGCGCGGACGGCCCGCAGGTCCTCACCTGCCTGTTCGGGACCATCCGCGACGGCCGCCTGCGCCAGGCCTCCACCGAGGCCAAGGCCGCGCGCGGCACCTTCGTGCGCTGGTGCGCCGAGCGCGAGGTGAGCGACGCGGCGGAGCTGCGCGCGTTCGCGGAGCGCGGCTACGCCCTCGACGAGGGGCGCTCCGACGACGCCACGCTCGTCTTCGTGCGGCCGTAGCGCGAGCGGCCCCCGGGCGGCTACGATAGGGTGGCGTCACGAGGGGGTGGCATGGCGGACGTCGACGCGATAATCCGGCAGATCCTGGAGGCGAGCCGCGCCAAGGGCGGGCGGGCGCTCCCCACCGAGCGCGTCTACGGCGACGAGCCCATCCTCATGCGCGGCTCGCAGATGGCGAGCTACCTGCCCGAGCCCATTCGACGGATGCGCGCGCTCGGCCGCAGCCCCCAGGCGCGCGCGTGGTCGGACGCGCATCTGTTCGTGGAGCAGGCCCGCCTCATGGCCGACTACACCGACGACTGCCCCTACCAGGGCAGCTTCATGAGCTACTTCCCCACCTACGACGCGATGAGCGACCGCCAGCTGCGCGGCTACTTCACCTGGCGCACCCGCGTGCGGCAGGGGCAGATTGAGCCCACGTCCGCCTCGTTTGCCTACGTCTACCTCTACGAGCTCATCAACGGCATCGGCGTCGAGCCCGGCGAGAAGGGATTCCGCGCCATCGAGTCGTTCTGGCAAAGCTACCGCGTCCACGAGCCCGCCATCGACCGCTACGTGCGCCCCTGGCTCGTGGACTACGTGGTCTACCACGACCTCGACCCCGCGCTCGCGACGCCCTACCTCGACCTCGCGCACGACCGCGCCGTGGGCGTGCTCGCCCGCGCCGAGGCCGAGGCGCTCGCGGCCGCGCCCGCCCGCGGCCGCAAGGCCCCGCCGCGCCCCTACGCCCGCCTCGCCGGGCGTGACGACGAGCTTCTCGCCGCCCTCGACGAGCTCTCCACCTACCGCATCCGCGGGGCCCGGCTCTACCGCGACGAGCCCGAGGCCGTGCGCTCGGTGACCGGCGCCGTCTTCGACCGCCTGGCGCGCCACAGCCGCTCGAGCCGCAAGCAGGGGTTCGTGGCCGGGCTCTTTGGCACGCGCCACGCCATGCCGCACCTGATGTTCGCCTCGGCGGTCTTCTACCCCGCCGAGCGTCACCCGGACTGCGTGGTCGAGCTCGCCGAGACGCGCCGCTACGTGTGCCGCGGCGGCATCTGGACCTGCGAGGCGCTGCACGACGGCGGCGGGCGCAGCTCGCGGCTCGGCCAGATCCTGCGCGCCGTGGACCGCCGCCTTCGCGCGGCGCTCGACTATCCCCACCCGCTCAAGGACCACGCCGACCCCAAGTATCTCGTGCAGATCATCGACCGCGAGGTGAGCGCCTATCTCGCGTGGCGCGCGGCGCACGCCCCCGTGCGCGTGGACATCGACCTCTCCAAGCTCGCGGGCATCCGCAGCGCCGCCGCCGCGACGCGCGAGGCCCTGCTCGTGGACGAGGAGCGCGCGGACGAGCCGGCGGCCGAGAGGGTCGCGGAGGTCGAGAAGGACGCCGAGGCCACGCCGGCGGCGGCGCCAAAGCCGGCCCCGACCGCCGCGACCGTCCCGGCGGTCGACCTCACGACGGAGGAGCGCGCGCTGCTCGAGGCCCTTCTCGCCGGGCGCGCGGCAGGCGACGCGGGCCCGGACCTCCTGGTGGACGCGATCAACGAGAAGTTCCTCGACCTCGTGGGCGACACGGTCCTGGAGTTCGACGAGACCGGCGCGCCCGCCCTCGTGGAGGACTACGTCGACGACGTGCGCTCGCAGCTCTGATTGGCCGATTTCGAACACGTGTTTGTACTCGTCCGGACCCTGTGCTACCATTCAAGGCCCGGACGGAGAGGAGCGCACATGGCCGAGGGCACGAGGGTCCCCAAGCGCATCGCGGCGGTCATCATCAACTCGCTCAAGGGCGGCGTGGTGCCGCGCATCGGCCTGCCCTACATCACCGTGGGCCGCGAGCGCGAGATTCAGGCCCTCCTGCACGACCTCGACCTCGTGGCGGACGGCGGCGCGAGCTTCCGCTTCCTCGTGGGGCGCTACGGCGCCGGCAAGAGCTTCCTGCTCCAGACCATCCGCACGCACGCCATGGGCAACGACTTCGTGGTGGCCGACGCCGACCTCTCGCCCGAGCGGCGCCTCCAGGGCGGCCAGGGGCAGGGACTGGCCACCTACCGCGAGCTCATCCGCAACCTCTCCACCAAGACGCGGCCGGAGGGCGGGGCGCTGCAGCTCGTGCTCGACCGCTGGGTCGCCGCCCTGCGCGAGCAGGCGGACCCCCGCTCCGCGCTGAGCGAGCAGCTCGCCCCCATCCGCGAGCTCGTCTGCGGGTTCGACTTCACCCGCGTCATCACGCTCTACTACGAGGCCACCCTCGAGGGGGACGACGAGCGGCGCGCCGGCGTGGTCAGGTGGCTGCGCGGCGAGTTCCGCACCAAGACCGAGGCCCGCGCCGAGCTGGGCGTCAACGCCTGCGTCACGGACGACACCTGGTACGAGTACCTCAAGCTCTTCGCGCAGTTCCTCGTGGGCGCCGGCTACAGGGGCCTCGTCGTGCTCATAGACGAGCTCGTGAACCTCTACAAGATCCCCAACGCCGTCTCGCGCCAGTACAACTACGAGAAGATCCTCACCATGTACAACGACACCCTCCAGGGCAAGGCGCGCCACCTCGGCATCATCATGGGCGGCACGCCGCAGTCCGTCGAGGACCGCCGCCGCGGCGTCTTCTCCTACGAGGCGCTGCGCAGCCGCCTCACGCAGGGGCGCTTCGCCAGCGCGGGGCTGTCGGACATGCTGGCGCCGGTCATCCACCTGGAGCCGCTCACCTACGAGGAGCTGCTCGTGCTCATCGAGAAGCTCGCGGACATCCACGCGGGCTACTTCGGCTACGAGCGCACGCTCACCGAGGAGCAGCTCGTGAGCTTCCTCAAGGTGGAGTTCGGCCGCGTGGGCGCCGAGACGCACCTCACGCCGCGCGAGGTGATCCGCGACTTCATCGAGCTGCTCGACATCGCGTGCCAGAACCCCGGCACCAACGTGGACGAGCTGCTGCGCTCGGACGCCTTCTCCGGCGCCGTGGCGGCGCCCGCCGAGACCCGCGCCGCCGAGGGCGGCGACGTGGACCCCGCCTTCGCCGAGTTCACGATCTAGGACCCTCGCGCGGCCGCCGCATGGGGGCTCCCGCGCGCCGCTCGCGGACGCGTGCCCCGTAAATTGCCATCGCGCATGTATCATATTGGCGGCGCGGGCCGTCCGCGCCGAGACAGGCCCCGGCCCCGAAGGAGCGACATGAACGTAGTGATCGTAGGCACCAACCACGCCGGCATCGCCGCGGCGAACACCCTGCTCGACACCTATCCGGACGTGCGCGTCACCATGATCGACCGCAACACCAACCTGAGCTACCTCGGCTGCGGCACCGCGCTGTGGGTCGGGCGCCAGATCGACTCCTACGAGAAGCTCTTCTACACGAACGCCGCCGCGTTCGAGGAGAAGGGCGCCGAGGTCCACATGGAGACCGAGGTCACGGACATCGACTTCGACGCCCGCATCGTGAGCTGCCGCGCCAAGGACGGCGGCACGTTCGAGCGCCCCTACGACAAGCTCATCCTCGCCACCGGCTCGCTGCCGATCTCGCCCAAGCTGTCCGGCGCCGACCTCGAGGGCATCAGCTTCCTCAAGCTCTTCCAGGAGGGCCAGGACGTCGACCGCCAGATCTCCGACGACCGCGTGGACACCGTCGCCGTCATCGGGGCGGGCTACATCGGCGTGGAGATCGCCGAGGCCGCGTGCCGGCGCGGCAAGCGCGTGCGCCTCTTCGACGTGGCCCCCACCTCGCTCGCGAGCTACTACGACCCCGAGTTCGCCCAGCTCATGGACGAGCGCCTGGACAAGGGCGGCATCGAGTGCCACTTCGGCGAGGCCGTCGAGGCCTACGTCGGCGACGAGGCCGGCCACGTCCGCGCCGTGCGCACCGCGCAGGACACCTACCCCGCCGACCTCGTGGTCAACGCGATCGGCTTCGTCCCCAACACGGCGCTCGGCCGCGACCACCTCGAGCTTGGTGCGAAGGGCGCCTACCGCGTGGACGCCCATCAGCGCACGAGCGACCCGGACGTCTACGCCGTGGGCGACTGCGCCACGATCTACTCCAACGCCCTGCGCCAGGAGACCTACATCGCCCTGGCCACCAACGCCGTGCGCACGGGCATCGTGGCGGCGCACAACGTCGCGGGCACCCCGCTCGAGATGATCGGCGTCCAGGGCTCCAACGCCATCTCGGTCTTTGGCCTCAACCTCTGCTCCACCGGCCTCTCGGTCGCCGCGGCCGAGCGCGCCGGCATGGACGTGCTGCACACCGACTTCTCCGACCTCCAGCGCCCCGCCTTCATGCGCGAGAACGCCGAGGTCAAGATCCGCATCGTCTACGAGCGGGACTCGCGGCGCGTGGTGGGCGCGCAGATGGCCTCCGAGTACGACGTCTCGATGGGCATCCACATGTTCTCGCTCGCCATCGAGGAGGGCGTGACGATCGACAAGCTCAAGCTGCTCGACATCTTCTTCCTCCCCCACTTCAACCAGCCGTACAACTACATCACGATGGCCGCCCTCAACGCCGAGTAGCTCCCGGCGAGAAGGACGCAAGACGGCGCCGCCGCCCCGACCCGGGACGGCGGCGCCGCTCTTCTCGCCAGGCTCTTCTCGCCGGGCGCTAGAGGTCGTCCACGAGCGCCGTGGACTTGGCGTAGGCCGTCGAGCGCGCCTCGAAGAAGTCGGTCTTGACCATGTTGGCGTTGCTGTACTGCGATACCCACGCCATGTCGGCGGGCTCGCCGGTCACGTCGGGGTAGAGCGTGCCGTAGCCGAGCGAGGACCAGCGCAGGTTGCCGAGGTAGCGGATGTAGTCGCTCACCATCTGACGGTTGAGTCCCTCGACCTCGTCGCCGATCACGTAGTGGCCCCAGGCGATCTCCTGGCGCACGCCCTCCTCGAGCATCGCGCGCAGCTCGGCGACCATCGCGTCGTCAAAGAGCTGCGGCTCCTCGCGCTGCAGCTCGAGGATGATGCTGCGGAACAGCCACAGGTGCGTGTTCTCGTCGCGGTTGATGTAGCGGATCTCCTGCGCCGAGCCCGGCATCCGGCCCATGCGGGCGAGGTTGTAGAAGAACATGAAGCCCGAGTAGAAGTACACGCCCTCGAGGATGAAGTTGGCCATGAGGACCTTGACGAGGCCGCGCGCGTCGCGGCGCTCCTGGAACTCGTTGTAGCGCTCGCCTATGAAGGTGTTGCGCGCGAGCAGGTGCTCGTCGGTGCGCCACTGGTAGAGCACGTCGTTGCGCTCGGCGGGGTCGCAGATCGTGTCGATCATGTAGGAGTAGCTCTGGCTGTGCACGCACTCCTGGAAGGTCTGGATGTGCAGGCACAGGTTCACCTCGTTGGCGGTGATGTACTCGCTGACGTTGGGGAGGTTGGCCGTCTGCAGCGAGTCCAGGAAGACGAGGAACGAGAGGATCTTGTCGTAGGCGCGGCGCTCGGCGGGCGGCAGGTTGGGGTAGTCCTTCACGTCCTGGGAGAGGTTGATCTCCTCCGGGATCCAGAAGTTGTTCATCGCCTGCCGGTACCAGCTCGACACCCACGGGTAGCGCAGGTTGTTGAAGTCGTTGAGGTTGGTGGTGTTGCCGCCGATCATGCGCCGGTCGCGCACGTCGGTGTCGCCGTCTGGGTTGAAGAGCGGCTTGCTCCGCAGGCGCTCGGTTGGCTGGACGGTCACGGGGTCTCCCTTCTTCTCGCTTTGTGCCGGCATCGGCCTAGCTGGCGCAGCTCTCGCACTCCTCCACCTCGAGCGAGCGGCTGCGCACGTAGTAGAGCGTCTTGACGCCGGAGCGCCACGCCTCGAGGTACAGGCCCAGGACCTGGCGCATCGTGTAGTCGTTGGTGATGTAGAGGTTGACCGACTGGGCCTGGTCGATGTGGCGCTGGCGCACGCCGGCGGCGCGCACGCTCCAGGTCT
The DNA here is from genome assembly GCF_966187215.1 of Thermophilibacter sp. Classification (NCBI taxonomy): domain Bacteria; kingdom Bacillati; phylum Actinomycetota; class Coriobacteriia; order Coriobacteriales; family Atopobiaceae; genus Thermophilibacter; species Thermophilibacter sp. The sequence goes on along the minus strand of NZ_CBIFYV010000006.1, from coordinate 33,394 downwards.
GGTCGATCGCGTGCGCCGGCTTGTAGTACCAGAGGGTCTCGGGCGAGAGCTCGGGCGCCACGCGCGGCAGCATCGAGCCCTTCTTCTCCTCGAGGAAGAAGCGCCGCATCACCGGGTCCACGCCGGCCGTGGTGCCCGCGATGATCGAGGTCGAGCTCGTGGGCGCCACCGCGAGCAGGTAGGCGTTGCGCATCCCCCGCTCGCGCACGCGCGCCGCGAGCTCCCGCCACGCCGGGGCGTCGTAGCCGCGCTTCTCGAAGTAGGCACCGGTCTGCCAGTCCGAGCCCTCGAAGAGCGCGTAGCTTCCGCGCTCGGCCGCCAGGTCGCACGACGCCTCGATCGCGAGGCGGTTCACGCGCTCGAACACCTCGTCGGCGAAGCGCAGGTGCTCCTCGCTCTCCCAGGTGATGCCGCGCCGGGCGAGCATGTGGTGGTAGCCCGAGACGCCCAGCCCGATCGCGCGGTAGCGGTTGCAGGTGAGCTCCGCGTAGGGCAGCGCGTAGAAGTTGAGGTCGATCACGTTGTCGAGGGCGCGCACGACGGTGCGCACGAGCGGGCGCAGCGCCTCCTCGTCCTCGACCGGCAGCCGCCCGAGCGACAGGCTCGCGAGGTTGCAGACCACGAAGTCCCCCGGGCGCGTGGTGGTGACGACCACGGTGTCGCCGTCGCGGGTCTCCACCTCGCGGGAGACCTCCTCGATCTCGCTGGTGTTCTGCGCGATCTCGGTGCAGAGGTTCGAGCAGTAGATCACGCCCGTGTGCGGGTTGGGGTTGGCGCGGTTCACGGCGTCGCGCATGAAGGCGAAGGGCGTGCCCGTCTCCACCGCGCTCTTGAGCACGAGGCGCACCACGTCCTTGACCGAGACCACGCGCTTCTCGATGCGCGGGTCGGCCACGCAGTCGAGGTAGCGGCGCTCCCACTCCTCGCCGAAGTAGTCCTCCAGCGCGTAGCCCTTCACGGTGAGGATGTCGTGCGGGCACATGAGGTGCCAGTTCTGGTCGAGGTCCTGCTCGGCCATCCGCCAGAAGAGGTCGGGGTAGCACACGGCCGGGAACACGTCGTGGGCCTTCATGCGGTCGTCGCCGTTGTTGGTGCGCAGCTGCAGGAACTCGGGCAGGTCGCGGTGCCAGGCGTCGAGGTAGACGGCCACGGCGCCCTGGCGCATGCCGAGCTGGTCGACGGCTACCGCGGTGTCGTTGATGACGCGGATCCAGCGGATCACGCCGCCCGCCACGCCCGAGAAGCCCCGGATCGAGCCTCCGGTGGCGCGCACCTTGCCGAGGTACATGCCCATGCCGCCGCCGAACTTGGAGACCTGCGCGAAGTTGTCCACGCTGCGGTAGATGCCCGTGAGCGAGTCGGGCACGGTGTCGATGAAGCAGCTCGAGAGCTGGTGGTGGGGCTTGCGCGCGTTGGAGAGGGTGGGCGTGGCCATCGTGACCTCGAGGCGCGAGAGCATGTCGTAGAAGCGGCGCACCCAGCCGAGACGGTCCGCGCGCTCGCGCAGCGCGAGGTGCAGCGCGATGCCGAGGAACATCTCCTGCGGGCTCTCGAGCGGAACGTGGTCGTGCGTGCACACCACGTAGCGCTTGACGAGAAGGTCGAGCCCCGCGTAGGTGAGCAGGTCGTCGCGGCGGTCGTCGATGAAGGTCGCCGCCTCGTCGATCTCGGCACGGGTGTAGCCCTCGAGGATGTAGCTGCCGTAGAGGCCCTCGTCGGTGAGGTGGCGCAGCTTGTCGTAGAGGGTGGCGAGGCCGCGCTCGCGCTCGGCGCGCGCGAGGGAGCGGTGGAACGAGAAGGCCAGCAGGCGCCCTGCCACGAGCTCCCAGCGCGGGGCCTCCTGGCTCGTGAGCTCGACGGCCGCCGTCGTCAGCAGGTCGAGGCGCTCGTCGGCCGCGGCGCCCCGCTTGAGGAAGGAGCGCCAGCGCGCCGCGAGCAGCGAGAGGGCGTACTCCGGCTCGGGGAAGTCCCGCTCGATGCGCGCCAGGCACGCACCGAGGCCCTCGACCCCCACGCCCTCGGCGAGGGCCTCCCGGGTCGCACGCAGCTCGGAGCGGCGGTGGCGATAGAGGATGTAGGCCTTGGCGGCGTCGAAGCAGCCCCGCTCCATGAGGGAGCGCTCCACGAGGTCCTGGATGCCCTCGACGGTCGTGACGTCCCGCGCCGCCATCGCGGCCTCCACGTCGGCGAGAAGGGCATCGAGAAGGGCGGCGTCGACCGGAGACCCCACCTCCTCGAGGGCGGCGCGCATGGCGGCCTTGATCTTGGCTCCGTCGTAGGGCTCGGTGCGGCCGTCGCGCTTGGTGATGGTTGCGGGCGTGGGTGTGCTCATGGTCGGTCCTCGTGCTCGTTGGCTGGCTGACGGTGCTCGGAGATGTCCACATGATGTGGATGCGTTTGGATTTGAACACAACATGCTGTGTCGTGGGACATATGCTATCAGACGCATGACATATTGGGAAGGGTCCACGTGCGGCTGAGGCCCGCGCCGCCGGCGGGCGGAGATTGTCGGCGGGCCACGTCCGTGGTTGCGCTATGATGGAACAGATGTTCCTTTCCGAGGAGGGCCATGTCCGTCTTTGACCGATACGCGCCGTTCGTGCAGGACTTCATCTACTCCCACGAGTGGGAGAGCCTGCGCGGCATCCAGGTCGCTGCCGGCGAGGCCCTCTTCGACACGGACGCCCACGTGCTGCTCTGCTCGTCCACGGCCTCCGGCAAGACCGAGGCGGCCTTCTTCCCCATCCTCACCGAGTTCTGGGAGAGCGCGCCCGCCTCGGTGGGCGCGCTCTACATCGGCCCCACCAAGGCGCTCATCAACGACCAGTTCTACCGCCTGACCGACCTCTGCGAGGAGGCGGGCGTGAGCGTGTGGCACTGGCACGGGGACGTCTCGGCCTCGCACAAGGCGCGCCTCATGCGCCGCCCCTCGGGCATCCTGCAGATCACGCCCGAGTCGCTCGAGGCGCTGCTCATGCGGCGCCACGCAGCCGTGGCCAAGCTCTTCTGCGACCTGCGCTACGTGGTCATCGACGAGATCCACTCGCTGCTGCGCCAGGACCGCGGCGGGCAGTGCCTCTGCCTCGTGGAGCGTCTGTCGCGCATCGCCGGCGTGGAGCCGCGGCGCGTGGGGCTCTCCGCGACCATCGGCGATCCCGAGGCCGTCGGCTCGTTTCTCGCCACCGGCACCAGCCGCGACTGCGTGATCCCGCGCGTCGAGGAGCCGCCCCGCACCTGGCGCATCTCGATGGAGCACTTCTACCAGAGCGGCCCCCAGGCCGACGAGGGTGCCGTGCCGTCCGCCGGCGGAGCGATCGAGGCCGACGTGATCTCGGTCGAGGCGGGGGCGCCGGAGCTACCTCCGTGCTCAAACAGCTTCGGCGCACAGAGCGCGCCTGCAGAACTGCGCGCGGAGGTAGCTCCGGCGCCCCTCGAGCCGGGCACTGATCTTGCCCCCGCCAACGCCGACCCCGGACTGGGATACATCTTTGAACATACAAAGGGCCACAAGTGCCTGATCTTCTCGAACTCGCGCGAGGAGGCCGAGGAGGTCTGCACCACGCTGCGCGCCTACTGCGAGTTCAACGGGGAGCCGGACCGCTTCCTCATCCACCACGGCAACCTCTCGGCCGCCATCCGCGAGGCCGCCGAGGAGCAGATGCGCGACGAGTCCTCCGACCTCTCGATCGTGGCGACCTCGACGCTCGAGCTGGGCATCGACGTCGGGCGCCTGGAGCGCGCCTTCCAGATAGACGCACCGTTCACCGTCTCGAGCTTCCTGCAGCGCATGGGGCGCACGGGCCGGCGCGAGCGCCCGCCCGAGATGTGGTTCGTCATGCGCGAGGAGCAGCCGGAGCCGCGCACCCTGCTGCCCGAGACCATACCCTGGAAGCTGCTGCAGGGCATCGCGCTCGTGCAGCTCTACCGCGAGGAGCGCTGGGTCGAGCCGCCCAACCTGGACCGTCTGCCCTACAGCCTGCTCTGCCACCAGACGCTCGCCACGCTCGCCTCCGAGGGCGAGCTCACGCCCGCGCAGCTCGCGAGCCGCGTGCTCACGCTCACCTACTTCCACCGCGTGAGCGCCGACGACTTCCGCGTCCTGCTGCGCCACCTCCTCGAGCGCGACTTCCTGGAGCGGACCGAGACGGGCGGGCTCATCGTGGGGCTCGCCGGCGAGCGCGTGACGAGCTCCTACAAGTTCTTCGCCGTCTTCCAGGAGAACGTCGAGTACACCGTGCGCGCCGGCTCCGAGGAGATCGGCACGCTCTGCGCGCCGCCCCCACCCGGCGAGAAGGTCGCCATCGCCGGGCACGTCTGGGTGGTGGACGAGGTGGACCACGAGCGCCACCTGCTCTACGTCACGCAGGTCAAGGGCAAGGTGCCCGCCTACTTCGGCGAGGTGGCCGGGGACATCAACACCCACGTGCTGGAGCGCATGCGGCGCGTCCTGGCCGAGCACGAGCCCTACCCCTACCTCATGGCCCACGCCCGCGCGCGCCTGCGCGACGCCCGCCACGTGGCGGCGGCCTCGCACCTCACGGACTCCCCGCTCGTCTGCCTGGGCGAGAACGACAAGGAGCAGACCATGTGGTGCCTGCTCCCCTGGCTCGGCAGCTACGCGTTTCTCGCCCTGGAGCGCCTGCTCAAGATCAAGTGCGCCGCCGATCTGGGCATCAAGGGGCTCGACTCCTCGCGTCCGTACTTCATGACCTTCGTCATGCGGGCCGACGAGCGCGCGTTCTTCTCGGTGGTGGCGGACGCCGCGGAGGCGCTCACGGACCCGATGGAGCTGCTCTACCCCGCCGAGGTCCCCTACTTCGAGAAGTACGACGAGATGGTGCCCGCCGAGCTGGTGCGCAAGGGCTTCGCCTGCGGGGTGCTCGACGTGGACGGCATGCGGGAGCGCGTGGCGCAGTGGTCGCGCCGGTACCTGGAGGGCTGATTCACGGCAATCGAGCGCCAGATGATCAGATTTCACGCACTCAAGGTCAGATGTCATCCGTTGACCATTGTGGCTTTTAAGCGAAAGCCGGCAGCCCCTCATCGACGTATCCTCGGGAAAACGTCACAGGAGGATGGCTCCCTTCAGGGCAGGAGCTCACCAATGGAGCGGTAGGGAACAAGCGCCCCGCGGCTCGTGCTCAGGTGCTCCCTTCCGCCGTAAACCACCGCGAGCTCGGTCGAGCCAAGCCCAAGCTCCTCGCGGCCGACCTTCTCGAGCGTGTCGAAGAAGCGCGAGTTGTACGTGGTCGAAGCCTTGCACTCGACGGCCCTCACGACGCGAGGGCCCTTCTCCACGAGCAGGTCGACCTCCCGCTTGTGAGAGTCTCGCCAGAAGGACAGCTGCGGGACGCGATGACGTGCCTGGATGCGCTTCACGAGCTCCCCAAAGACCGCCGTCTCGAAGACCTGGCCGATCATGCCGCTCGCACGAAGGTCGTCAGGGCCCTCGAGCCCGCAGAGAAAGCACATGAGACCAGCGTCCATGAGGTAGAGCTTGGGCGTCTTGACCAGACGCTTCGCCCTATTGGAGGAGTACGGTCGCAGGAGCCGAACGATGTGGCTCGCCTCGAGTATGGACACCCACTCGCGCGCCGTGTTTGCCGATATTCCGCAGTCCGACGCAAGGGAGGCCATGTTGAGCAGCTCGCCGCTGCGCAGGGCGCACAGCTGCAGAAAGTCGCGAAAGGCGGAGAGGCTGCGCACCCCAAGCTCCGCTCGGACGTCACACTCGAGATAGGTCTGGACGTAGTCGACGAAGAAGTCCTGGGGTTGGATGGATTAGCGCAACCGCTACTGATAGATTAGCGCAGTCTCTACTGATCGATTAGCGCAATCGTCCGATAGGAACGGCCCGGGTCGCGGCGCGCGACCCGGACCGATGCGTGGTCGAGGGGACGCCGTCAGCGCATGCTCCACGCGAAGTGGTCGGTGTGGAGCAGCTCCTCGGCGCGCTCGGAGAGCGGCTCGCCGAGGTAGTCGCGGTAGACGGCCTGGATGCTCGGGTTCTCGTAGGAGTTGCGCAGCTTGGATTTGCGGTCGAGCCCCCACAGCACGTCGCCGCGGACGCCCGCGAGCTCCTCGCCGTCGTGGATGGGCTGGCCACCGCCGCCCGCGCAGCCGCCCGGGCACGCCATGACCTCGACGAAGTCGTAGGAAACCTCGCCGGCAGCCAGCGCGTCGAGCAGCCGCCCGGCGTTGGCCAGGCCGCTCACCACGGCCACGCGCACCGGCGCGCCCGCCAGGTCGAACGTGGCCTCCTTCCAGCCGTCCAGGCCGCGGACCTCGCTGAACGCGTCCGGCTCGGGCGTGCGCCCGGTGACCACGTGGTAGGCCGTGCGCAGCGCCGCCTCCATCACGCCGCCGGTGGCGCCGAAGATCACGCCGGCGCCCGTGGCGGTGCCAAGCGGCTGGTCGAAGTCCTCCTCGGGCAGCGCGGCCGCGTCGATGTGCTCGGCACGGATCATGCGGTCCACCTCGCGCGTGGTGATCGAGATGTCCACGTCGGGGTCGCCGCAGGCGTCCGTCATCGTGGGGATGGCGACCTCGGCCTTCTTGGCCGTGCACGGCATGACCTCCACGCAGAAGATCCTGTGCGGATCGATGCCCATGAGCTCGGCGTAGTAGCTCTTGGCGATGGCGCCGAACATCTGGCCCGGGCTCTTGGAGGTGGAGAGCTGCGCGGTGAACTCGGGGCGCACCGCCTTGACGTAGCGCACCCAGCCCGGGCAGCAGCTCGTGAACATCGGGAACGCGGGCTTCTCGTCGTCCTGATCGCCCCGGTGGGAGAGACGCTCGAGAAGCTCGCTGCCCTCCTCCATGATCGTGAGGTCGGCCGAGAAGTCCGTGTCAAAGACGTAGTCCACGCCCATCTGGCGCAGCGCCGCCACGAGTCGGCCCACCGTGGCCTGCTCGCGCGGCAGGCCCAGGCCCTCGCCCCAGGCGGCGCGCACGGCCGGCGCGATCTGCACGATCACGACCTTCTCGGGATCTGCCAGCGCGTCAAAGACCCGCTGCGTGTCGTCGCGCTCGCGCAGGGCGCCCGTGGGGCAGTGCGTGATGCACTGGCCGCAGAGCGTGCAGTCGGCGTCCCAGATGCTCCCGCCGCCGCGCACGTTCACGGACGTGTGCGTGGCGCGGTTGGCGAGGTCCCACACACCGAGCCCCTGGATCTTCTCGCACACCTGGATGCAGCGCAGGCAGTTGACGCACTTGTCGTTGTTGCGGATGAGCGGGAAGGACTTGTCCCACGGGTCGTGCATGAGGCGCTTCTCGTAGGGCAGCTCGGCGATGCCGAGGTCGTTGGCGAGCGTCTGCAGCGTGCAGTTGCCCGAGCGCACGCAGCTCGTGCACTCAGAGTCATGGCAGGCGAGGAGAAGCTCCATGTTCTGCCGGCGCGCCGCGCGGACCTTGGGGCTGTTGGTGCGTACGACCATGCCCTCGAGCACCGTGTTGTTGCAGGCGGCCACGAGCTGGTCGATGCCCTCGACCTCCACCACGCAGATGCGGCAGGCGCCGATCTCGTTGAGCTCGCGCAGGTAGCAAAGCGTGGGGATCCTGATGCCCGCGGCGGCCGCGGCGTCGAGGATGGACGTGCCCTCGGCCACGCTGACCGCGCGGCCGTCGATGGTGAGGTTTACCACTGCTCGATCCTCCCCCCGCGGAACGCGCCGAAGCCGAAGTGGTCGCAGCGGAGGCACCGCGATGCCTCCTGGTGCGCCTCCTCGTCGGTGAGGCCGTTCTCGACGATGTCGAAGTCATGGATGCGCTCGGCCGCCTCGCGCTCGCGCATCTCGCAGCGCGCGCAGGAGATCTTGCCCTTGAACTGCACGGGCGGCAGCTCGACGTCGAGCTCAATCTTGTGGTTGTAGCCGAGGTGGTTGTCGATGTTGCCGGCCGCGACCTTGCCCGCGTTGATGGCGCGGATGACGGTGGCCGGGCCGCTCTGGCAGTCGCCGCCCGAGAAGAGGCCGGGCTGGCCGGGCACGGCGCCGTCCGGGTCGGTGACGATGCGGCCCCACTTGCAGGGCACGCCGACCCCCTCGAACGTGGCCGAGTCGATGTCCTGGCCGATGGCCACGATCACGCGGTCGCACGGGACCACCACGTCGCCGCCCTCGGCCGGGCGCGGCGCGGGGCGCCCGCGCTTGAGCCCGCCGATGATCTGCGGCGTGACCTTGAGGCCGGCCACGCGGCCCTTCTCGTCCACCACGACCTCCTTGGGCGCGTGCAGGTCCATGACCTCGCAGCCCTCGGCCTCGGCGCCGGCGATCTCCTCGTCCTGCGCCGTCATGTCTGCCACGCGGCGGCGGTACGCGATGATGACCTTCTTGGCGCCCAGGCGCACCGAGGTGCGGGCCACGTCCATGGCCACGTTGCCGCCGCCCACCACGGCCACTGTGAGGCCGGCGAAGTCGGGCGGGTTGTCGTCGCCCATGTCGCGCAGGAGCTGGACCGCGGACATGACGCCCTCGGCGTCCTCGCCGGGCAGGCCGAGCTTCTTGTCCGCGTGGGCGCCGATGGCCAGGTAGACGGCATCGTAGTCCGCGCGCAGGCGCTCGAGCTCGGCGCCGTCGACCGCGTGGTCCACGTGCGCCTCGATGCCGCAGTCGAGAATCCACTGGATCTCCGAGTCGAGCTGCTCGCGCGGCAGGCGGTAGTTGGGGATGCCGTAGCGCAGCATGCCGCCGAGGTGGTGGCGCTGCTCGTAAATCGTGACGTCGTGGCCCATGAGCGTGAGGTAGTACGCGCAGCTCAGACCGGCCGGGCCGCCGCCGATGACGGCGATGCGCCTGCCGGTCGCGGGCTTGATGTTGGGCTGGTAGTCGCCCGCGTGCTCCACGGCGTAGCGCTTGAGGCCGCGGATGTTCATCGGGTCGTCCACCATGCCGCGGCGGCAGTGCATCTCGCAGGGGTGCTCGCAGACCAGGCCGCAGACGAGCGGCAGCGGGTTGTCCTTGCGGATGAGGCGCACGGCCTCGGTGTAGCGTCCTGCCTCCACGAGCGCGATGTATCCGGGGATGTCCACGCCGGCCGGGCAGCCCGAGACGCACGGCACGGTCTGGTGCTGCGAGAAGCCGCAGGCGTGCTTGGTGACGTGGTGCTCGAAGTCGTCGCGGAAGCCCCGGATGGCCATGAGCGCCACCTCTCCGGCCTCGTAGCCGATGGCGCAGTCGCTCGACAGGTAGACCGTGCGCGCCGTGGACTCTATGAGGTCGAGCGTCTCTGTGGTGGCGCGGTTGTTGAGGACGTCGTTGAACAGGTGGCGGAGCATGCGCAGGCCGTTTCTGCACGGCGTGCACTTGCCGCAGCTCTGCGTGGCGCACATCGCCACGTAGGACGCGGTGAACTCCACCGGACACGGGGCGAGCGAGCTCACGGACAGGCGCTTCTCGAGCATCTCGTGCATGCTCGACATGATGGCCTGCGACTCGCTCTGCTCCATGACGTGCATTCTCGCCATAGGCCTCTCCTCGCACTCTGGAGTCTTCGCCGCGGCCCCCCAGCCGCGGCATAGGGGAGTAGCTTAGCGCCCGCACGGACCGCGCCCGGCGGCGCATCGGCGTGCGGCTGCGGGTAGTGCGTGGATGGACGTCGGACGAGCCCGCCCGAGGCCACTCGGGAGGCGACGGCGCGACGACTATGTACACCGCGACCCCGGCGAGTTCTTCTCGGCACCCTCTCCCACCTGCGGCGCTATAGAGGGTGTCCCCGTGTGGGGTGTACATAGTCGGCAGGGGTGTACATAACCGTCGGGATGCTGGGCCTGGATGGGATCCGGACGCGTCAGGCACGCAGGAGCTCGCGGACCAGGTCGGCCTGAAGCCGGTCGAACGCGGGGCCCTCCGGCAGACGGCGGCCAAAGCGCTCCATCACGCGACCGACCAGGTGGCGGCGCATGGCGTCGTTCCTGAGGATGCCGGCGGTGACCGAGCGCACCATCCACCCGATGTCGCGCAGGCCCTCGTTGCGACTGCTGTCGGCATCCACGGCGGACGGCGTCGTGTGCCAGCGGTAGCTGTCGTATTCCAGGATGATGCGCTGCTCGTACCAGCACAGGTCGACCACCACGTAGGGCTTGCCGAGCGCGGCCTGCAGGTCGGGCGGAATGTCGATGCGGACGTTGAGCCGCGGCGCGGGAAGGCCGCAGCCGCCCAGCTCCTCCGGCAGCGTGAAGAGCAGGACCACGACGGTCTCCATGGGCGAGCGCGACCCCGGCACCACGCGCGCGAGGGCGGCCCGCGCCCGCTTGGCGCCGTACCCGTGGTTGTCGGCGAGGTCCCTGAGCAGCTCGGCCGGGTTGGCCAGGGGCGCGCGGCGACGGAATCCGTCCTCGGTGCCCGGGACACGCGCATAGAAGCCGCACACCTCCATGCCGATGACCGTCCCCTCGACCAGGTCGCGACGCGCCGCCATGCCCTGCAGGCAGAAGCCCGGCGAGGCGAGGAGCACGCGGGGCGTCAGCTGGTAGAGCGCACCCGGCGGAAGCGGCACCGACCAGACGTGGCAGACGACGCGCGCCGAGCGGATGCGGTGCGCGGCGGAGTCCACCAGGACGTGGAGGGGACGGGCGTCGGTCGCCTCGAGGCGCGAGGCCCTGAGGACCTGCTCGTTGAGCACGTCCTCGGAGGCGGTCGACCACCCCCAGGGTTCGGCCGCGGGCGCGCCCAAAAGCCGGATGACGCCGGGCTCTCCCCATATGACCAGCGCTGATCTGTCGGTTACGGAAATCATGGTGGTGCCGACTATAGGCAGACGCCCGAGCGCGTGCCTGACGCCCAGCTTCCCGCTGTCTGACGCGCGGACGCGTCGGACCAGCTCAGCGATGTTGCAGAGGCCCCGCCGGCGCGGGGCCGGCAATCCGCCGGCGGGGCCGTCCGGGTCGTGGGCGGTGGCGCGGGGCCCGGGCGGCGGCATCGGGGGCGGAAACCCGTTCGAGAGCGACACATTTCGGCACCTTTTGGACAAAGTCAGGACGACTATGTACACCCGTGCCGACTATGTACACCCCACGCGAAGACACCATCTACAGCGCCGCAGGTAGGAGCGGGTACCGAGAAGAACTGTCCGGGGTTGCGGTGTACATAGTCGGCAGGGGTGTACATAGTCGGCGCCGGAGCGCCCGCCCACCGAAACCTTACGACTCGCTGAAGGAAATCTGGGAAACTTTCGGGCAGCCCGTTCGTGCCTGACGAAAGGATCCCCATGAAGAAGCGCAGCCTGAGAGCGCTCGTCTGCTCGCTCGTCGCCGTCCTCGCCGTGGCGTGCGGCCTCGCCGTCACGGCGTGCTCCCCCGGGCAGAGCGACGAGGACGCCATCAAGCAGGACCTCGCCGCCAACCTCGACGAGATCAAGAACGCCGACGAGGACGCCGTCCAGGACCTTCTCGCCAACGAGGACACCTCGATGTTCGAGCAGCTGGGCGTCGACCCCACCGAGTTCTTCTCGGCCATGCTCGACGGCTTTGACTACACGATCGACTCGGTGACCGTCGACGGCGACACCGCCACGGCCTCGGTCAGCGTCACCTGCAAGTCCATGTCCACCATGCAGTCCGACGCCATGAGCGCGGTTTACGCGCTCATGGACGACCCGACCGAGATCGCGGGCATGAGCGAGGACGAGATCATGCAGCTCGCCGGCCAGACCATGATGGAGGCCATCAAGGGCTCCGAGACGCACGAGTCCGCCTACGAGTTCACCTACGAGAAGGTCGACGGCACCTGGACCATCCAGGACAGCGGCGACGAGTTCATGAGCGCCGTGTTCGCGTAGACGCGAGCCACGGGGCGGGACCGGGGGCGTCGGCCGCGGCCGGCGCCCCTTTTGTGCCACGCCCGTCGGCCGGCGCGACCCTAGCCCAGCACCTCGCCGGCGATCCGCACGGTCTCCATAGCGTCGCGCGCGTAGAAGTCGGCACCCACCATCTGCGCGTACTCGGGCGTGAGCACGGCGCCGCCGACCACGACCCTGCACCACGGCGCCCGCGCGCGCAGCAGCTCGATCGTCTCGGCCATCGCCGGGACCGTGGTGGTCATGAGCGCCGAGAGCCCCACGAGCGGCGCGCGGCGCTCCTCCACCGCGGCGACCACCGTCTCGGGCGCCACGTCGCGTCCCAGGTCGACGACGTCGTAGCCGTAGTTCTCGAGCAGCATCCGCACGATGTTCTTGCCGATGTCGTGGATGTCGCCGCGCACGGTGCAGAGCACCACGCAGCCCTTGGCGGCCATGCCTGCCTCGCCGGCGGGCGTCGCCGCGCGGATGACCTCGAAGCCCGCCTTGGCCGCCTCGGCCGAGGCCATGAGCTGCGGCAGGAAGAACGTCCCCGCCTCGAAGCGCCGCCCGACCTCGTCCAGGGCGGGCACGAGCCCCTCGTTGATAGCAAAGAGCGCGTCGTGGGCGAGAAGGACCTCGGACACGGCATCGGCCGCCGCCTGCGCGCGCCCGTCGATCACGAGCGCACGAACGCGCTCGATGGGGTCGGCCGCCGCCTCGGCGCCCGCGCCGGCCCCCGCGGGCGCGCCGGCAGCCGCCCCGGGTCTCTCGCCACCCGCGCCCGACGGCGCGGCCGCCGCGTCGTCCGTGCGCCCCGCGTAGTGCTCCACGTAGAAGCGCGCCGACTCGTCCTCGCCGGAGAGCACGCGCCAGGAGTCCACCACGTCCATCATCCGACGCGAGCCGGGATTGATGATCGCCAGGTCGAGCCCCGCGCCCAGCGCCGCCGCGAGGAACGTCGCGTTGACGAGCGGGCGCAGCGGCAGCCCGAAGCTGATGTTGGAGACGCCGAGCACCGTGCGCACGCCGGGCAGCTCGGCCTTCACGGCGCGGATGGCGTCGAGGATGGCGCGCGGCGCGCGCTGGTCGGTCGAGGCGGCCATGGCCAGGCAGTCGACGACCACGTCATGGCGCGGGATGCCGGCGGCGTCGGTCGCGGCCACGATACGGCGCGCCAGCTCGAGGCGCCCGGCGGCGGTCTCGGGAATGCCGCGCTCGTCGAGCGTGAGCGCCACCACCGCGCAGCCGTAGCGCGCCACGATGGGCAGCACCGCCGCCAGCGAGTCGGCCCGCGCGCTCACGGAGTTGACGAGGGGCTTGCCGGGGTAGCTGCGCACCGCCGCCTCGATGACGGACGGGTCGGACGAGTCGATCTGCAGCGGGAGCGTGGTCACGCCCAGAAGCTCCGGGACGAGCCGGCCCATCACGGCACGCTCGTCGATCTCGGGCAGGCCCACGTTGACGTCCAGGATCTGGGCCCCGGCGCGCTCCTGAGCCAGCGCCTCGGCAAGCGGGCGGTCGTGGTTGCCGCTGCGCAGGGCCTCCTTCATGCGGGGCTTGCCCGTGGGGTTGATCCGCTCGCCGATGACGCCGACCTCCCCGGGGGCCAGCGCCACCAGGCGCTGCGGGCCGCACACGGCAAAGACGTCGCGCGCGGCGCGGGGCTCGGGTGGCCGCCGGGCATCGAGAAGGGCACGCTCGGCCGCCGTGTGCGCGGGCGTGGTGCCGCAGCAGCCGCCCACGATGGTGACGCCCGCGTCGAGCATGCGCGCCACCGCGGCGGCGTACTCGTCGGGCCCGATGTCGTAGCGCGTGACGCCGTCCTCCACGCGCGGCAGGCCGGCGTTGGCCTGCACGACCACCGGGCGGCCCGCCCACGCGAGCACGCGCTCGGCGAGCGGCGCCACCTCGTCGGGGCCGAGCGAGCAGTTGATGCCCACCGCATCGGCCCCCAGCGAGCCGAGCGTGAGCGCGGCCACCTCGGGCGTGGTGCCCAGGAAGGTGCGCCCGTCCTCCTCGAAGGTCATGGTCACGAGCGCCGGCAGCGCCGAGTTCTCGCGCACGGCGAGCAGCGCCGCCTTGGCCTCGGCGAGGTCGGTCATGGTCTCGATGACAAAGAGGTCCGCGCCCGCCGCCACCGCCGCGCGCACCTGCCGCGCAAAGAGCTCGTAGGCGTCGTCGAAGGAGAGCGGCCCCATGGGCTCCAGGAGCTGGCCGGTGGGCCCGAGGTCAGCCGCCACGTAGCGCGGGCGCGCGGCGCGTGCGCAGGCCACGGCCGCCGAGAAGACCTCCTCCACGGAGGCCGCGTCGCCGAGCTTGGTTGCGTTGGCACCGAAGGTGTTGGTGGTCACCACGTCCGCGCCGGCAGCCACGTAGGCGGCGTGCACGGCCGTGACCTCGTCGGGGTCGGTGAGGCAGAGCAGCTCGGGCAGCTCACCGGCGGCCAGGCCGCGCTCCTGGAGCTGCGTGCCCATCGCGCCGTCGATCAGCAGGTAGCCCTCCCCCGCCAGCGCGGCGGCGAGAAGGTCGGACGTGGCGGCGGAACGTGCGTCGGTCATGGGTGCTCCCTCCCTGGGCTTCTCGGCACCCCATGCTAGCGCTTGCGGGGCGCGCCGCGGCCCCTCAGCGCGCGCCGCGGCAGCGCCGGCCGGACGCGCGCAGGGCGCACCCGTCGCGGCGGGCGCACGCGTCGCAGGGGTCGAGCGCCGGCGGCACCGCGCCCGGCCCAAAGAGCCCCACCACGGCCGTCACGCTCTTGACGGGCGTCATGAGCAGCGAGTCCGACAGCGTGATGCCCAGGCGCCGCTGCGCGTCGAGCGTCGCGAGCAGCGTGGGCTGCGTGGCCAGCGGCAGGTCTCCGTAGCCCGGCGAGAAGCGCGGGCCGGCAACGAGCCCGCGCGCGGCGGCGTCCCGCGCGAGGTCCGCCTCGGCCTCGTCGGCCGCGCGCTCCACGAGCGCCGAGCCCGCCGCGTCGAGCAGCACCTCGCCCACGCGGTCCGTGAGCGAGAGCCGCCTGAGCTCGGCGTCGAGCGCAAGCCCCGTGGTCACCGCGAGCACGCCCACCGCCACGGCCCCGTCCAGGTGCCGCGCGATCGAGCGGCCCTCCAGCTCGAGCGCGCACCCGTCCAGGCGAACCACGGGCACGCCGTCCCGCTCGTCCCGCCCGGCCACGTCGAAGACGCGCGCGCAGCCGCTCGGCCGCGCCACGGCCAGGCAGCGCGCCACCATCTGGTCCACGCGGGCGTCGAGCTCCGGAGAGAGCGGCTGGCCCGCGTAGCCCAGGTAGCGCAGGACCTCGCCGCGGTCGAGCGCGCGGATGTCGTAGCGCCGCGCCGCCACGGGCTAGGCCCCCAGGTAGCCGCAGGCGAGAAGGGCCTCGTGGGCGGCGTGCGCCACGGCCGGCTTGTTCATGCTGTAGACGTGCAGCCCGTCCACGCCGTTGACCGCGAGGTCGCGCAGCTGCTCGCAGGCGTACTCCACGCCGGCGCGCGCCTGGTCGGCCGGGTCGTCGCCGGCCTGCACGAGCCGCTTGACCACGCGCGCCGGGATCGAGGCGCCGCAGTTGAAGGCCATGCGCTGGATCTGGCTGACGCTCGTGAACGGCATGATGCCCGCCACGATGGGCAGGCGCACGCGGTGGCGCAGGCACCGCTCGCGGAACCGGTAGAAGTCCTCGTTGTCAAAGAAGAGCTGCGAGACCAGGTAGTCGGCGCCCGCCTCCTGCTTGGCGTAGAGCCCCGCGAAGTCCGCCTCCTCGCTCGGCGACTCCACGTGGCCCTCGGGGTAGCACGCGGCGCCGATGCAGAGGTCGGCACCCGAGGCGCGCAGGTGCTCGATCAGGTCGGAGGCGTGGGCGAAGTCGCGCTCCTCGCGGCCGGGCCGGCGGTCGCCGCGCAGCGCGAGCACGTTGCGGACGCCCGCCGCCGCGAGCTCGGCCACGTAGGCGTCCACGTCGGCGCGGGTGGAGCCCAGGCAGGTGAGGTGCGCGAGCGCCGTCACGCCCAGGTCGCGCTCGATCGACGCGGCGATGGGCACGGTGTTGGCGGAGTTGCCCGAACCGCCCGCCGAGTAGGTGACCGAGATCCAGTCCGGCCGGTCGACCGCCATCTCGCCGGCGATCTCATAGGCCTTCTCGAGCGGCAGCTCGCCCTTGGGCGGGAAGATCTCGAGCGAGAACGTCTGGCGCGCGGCCAGCTTGTCGGTGATGCGCATGGGCTCCCCTCTCTCAGGTCCCCACATCTTAGCGCGGCCCGCTGCGCCCTAGGCGAGAAACGCGGGCAGCCGACCCGCGCGCGTGGCCTCCGCGATCTCAAGCAGGGCGCGGGCGACGGAGTCCTCGCGCGCGGGCCCGATGTGGTGGCGCGCGCAGGCCCGCACGGCGGGCACGGCGTTGGCCACCGCCACGGAGCGCTCGTAGTGGCGCAGCACCGCGAGGTCGTTCTCGGCGTCGCCGAAGCAGCAGACCTCGTCGGGCGCGATGCCCAGGCGCTCCACGAGCACGTCGCCGCCATGGTCCTTGCCAAAGCCGCGCGGCGTGAGGTCAATGTGGGGCGTGCCGGGCATGGGGCAGACGAAGTCGAGCTCGGCGCAGGAGCGCGCCAGCGCCGCGGCCACCTCGCGGGCGCGGTCGTAGCTGCCCACCACGCGCACGTTGGCCTTGTAGCAGGCCTCGTCGGGCGCCTCGGGCACGGCGCGGCGCACGCTCCAGAAGTTGTCAGGGTGCGCCAGCACGAAGTCCAGGTCGGCGGCAACCGCGACCTTCTCGCCGCCGTACTCCACCACGAGGTAGGCGTCGGCCACGGCGTCGAGCTCGGCGCGCACCGCGCACAGCGCCGCGTGGTCGATCTCCACGCTGTCCACGAGCTCGCCGTCGAGGTAGGTGAGCTGGCCGTTGCTGGTGACGGCCGTGGCGCAGGCCGTCGCGTCGCCGGCGAACATGGCCGGCAGGTCGCGGTAGATGCGCCCGGTGCACGGGGCAAAGTGGACGCCGGCGTCCTGCAGGGCGTGCACGGCGTCCAGCGCGAAGGGCGATATGACGTGGTCCTCCCGCCAGATGAGCGTCGAGTCCAGGTCAGAGAGCACGAGCTTGATCACGGGGTCCCCCAAACAGGCGAGTCGCGCACGGGCTGGCCGGGGCGCAGGCGCCCCACGTCCGACCCCGCACGCGACCCGCCGGGAACATGCAGGCGCGACGGTCGGGGGCCGTCGCGCCCTCACACGTCGCAGCCGGGTGTTGGGGGATCCGACATGCGACATTTTAGATATACCCGCCCGTATGCGCCACGGGGCCAAGAATGCCGCGGACGGTAGTCCTCGCGCCGCGGGGGTGCCGCGTTCACGGGAGCGCCACAACGCGTGCGGCGAGGACCAGCGCCGTGGCCAGCGCGACGGCCGGCGCGAGCGGCATCGCGCGCCCCACGCGCCGGCGGCGCAGGAGGGCTAGAAGGGCCGCGGCGCCCCAGCCCAGAAGGCCGAGCGCGCACGAGAGGGCCACCGTGGCGAGCCCGCCCACCGGCCCGGTCCACGCCGCGACCGCGGAGAGCAGCTTGACGTCGCCGCCGCCCACCCCAGCCCGGCCGCCCCCGCGCGCCGAGAGGCGCGCCGCGAGCAGCATGACCGCGAGCACCGCGGCCGAACCCGCGAGCGAGCGGAGCGCGGCGCCCGGCAGCGGGCCCGCGGCGACGGCCGCAACGACCCCGGAGGCCCAGGCGAGAAGCGCGCAGGCGTTGGGCACCACGCGCCGGCGCAGGTCCGTGACGGACGCCGTCACCAGAGCCGCTACAAGCGCGACCGCGCACGCCACCTCGAGAGACGTCCCCGCGCCCACAGCTCCCCCTCTCCTCGCGTGGCCGGATTCTAGGTCGCGCGGGGGCCGCGCGCAACGGACGCGGGCGAGAGGAGCGGCGGGCGGCGGGGCGGCGCGCCGTATACTTGGGGGAAACGGGACGAGGGGGGTCTCATGGACCAGGCCATCAGCAGGCGCGCCGACGCGCGGCACGCTCGGCGCAACCCGCGCCTCGAGGCCCTGCGCCTCGCGGCGATCGCGGGCATCGCCGTGTTCCACGCCTTCCAGGACGCCTTCGCCGCAGCCACGGACGGGACGCTCGCGCTGGGCCCCGCCGCCCTGTCGGCGCTGGGGTGCGTTGACCTGCTCGGCACCTTCGGCAACCACGTCTTCTTCGTCGTCTCAGGCCTCTTCCTCGTGCCGCGTGCCGCGGGGGCCGCGCGCGGGGAGGGCTACTGGGGCGCGCAGCTGCGCGCCACGGTCCGCCGCGCGGTGCCGGTCCTGGCGACCATGGCGTTCTACGCGCTGGTCGCGCTCGCCGCGGACGCGTGGGTCGGCCCGCTGGGCGACACCCCCCTCGTCACTCCCTCCAGCCTCGTGGGTGGCCTCCAGTTCATATGGGTCTACCTGGCTGTTGTGTGCGTCACGCCCCTCATCGGCTGGGTCTGGGCGCGCCTGCGCCGCCCCCGGGCGCTCGTCTGCGCGCTCACGGCCCTCGTCGTCCTGGTCAATCTCTACATAGCCTTCGTGTCGCCCGGGTCCGACGAGCGCGGGCTCCTCGAGTGGCGCAAGCTCATGAGCGCGGCGAGCTACCTCGACTCCTTCCTGGTCGGTGGCTCCCTGGCGGGCGGGACCTCGCGCGTCTGGCCCCGACGGGCGCTGGTCGCGAGCGTCGCCCTCGCGGTGGCGAGCGAGACAGGGGCCGCGCTCGCGGGCGACCTGCGTCTGCTCGGGGCGCTCTCGTTCAAGTCCACCTCGCCCGTCTCCCTCGCCCTCGCGGTGTCGCTCGTCGCCCTGGTGGCCCGCGCCCCCTGGGACCCGGGGCGCGCCGAGGGCGGCGTCGGGAGGGCCTGCTGCGCGCTCGCCCGCTCGATCCTGGGGTTCTACGTCGCCCAGTCGATCCTCTGGCCGCTCTGGCACCCGGCCGCCGACGCGGCCCTCGGCGCCGCGCTCGCCGCGGGCGGCGAGGGGGCCCTGCTCGCGGCCGGCGCGCTGGTGGGGCTTGCCCTTCTCGCCGTCCTTCTCGCCGCGGACCAGCTCGTCCGGATCAACCTGATGCGCCTCCTGCGCCTCGCGTGAGAGCGGGTATACTTCCCCTTGCCGCGCGAGAGGTGCGCGGCAAGGGGAGGGGTCTCATGACCGACTTGATCGTGCGTCTGTTCGTTCCGCACGCCGACGACATTGCCGACGCCGCCGTGCGCACCCGCTACGGGCTGGTGGCGGGCGTCACCGGCATCGTCTGCAACGTCCTGCTCTGCGTGGCGAAGGGGGCGGTGGGGCTTCTCGCCGGGTCGGTCTCGATCGTGGCCGACGCCGTGAACAACCTCTCGGACGCCGCGAGCAACGTGGTGAGCCTGCTCGGCTTCAAGCTGGCGAGCAAGCCCGCCGACGCCAACCACCCCTACGGCCACGGGCGCTTCGAGTACCTGGCCGGCCTGGTGGTGGCCGCGCTCGTGCTGGCCATCGGCCTCAACCTGGCCTGGTCGTCCGTCCAGAAGATCGTCGCGCCCGAGCCGGTCGAGTTCTCCTGGGCGCTCGTGGTGGTGCTCGCGCTGTCCATCCTGGTGAAGCTGTGGATGGCCGCCTTCAACCGCACGCTCGGGCGGCGCATCTCGTCGGACACCCTCGAGGCCACGTCCGTGGACTCCCGAAACGACGTGATCTCCACCGCCGCCGTGCTCTCCTGCGCCGTGGTCTCCCAGGTCACGGGGCTCCAGCTCGACGGCTGGGCGGGCCTTGCCGTCGGCGTCTTCATCGTGTGGAGCGGCGTGGGGCTGGTGCGCGACACCGTGAGCCCGCTCTTGGGCCAGGCGCCGAGCCCGGAGCTGGTGGAGCACATCCGCAAGCGGATCATGAGCTACCCGGGCGTGCTCGGCACGCACGACCTCATGGTGCACGACTACGGCCCGGGCCGTCAGTTCGCGAGCGCGCACGTGGAGATGGCCGCCGAGGCCGACCCCATGGAGAGCCACGACCTCATCGACAACATCGAGCAGGACTTCAAGGACGAGGACGGGCTCATCGTCACGCTGCACTACGACCCCATCGTGACCGACGACCCGCAGGTCAACGACATGCGCAACTGGATCAACCAGGCGGTCAAGCAGATCGACGCGCGCCTGACGATTCACGACCTGCGCACCGTGCCCGGGCCCACCCACACCAACGTGATCTTTGACTGCGTGCGCCCGCACGACCTCGCGCTCG
Source organism: Thermophilibacter sp. (assembly GCF_966187215.1). Classification (NCBI taxonomy): domain Bacteria; kingdom Bacillati; phylum Actinomycetota; class Coriobacteriia; order Coriobacteriales; family Atopobiaceae; genus Thermophilibacter; species Thermophilibacter sp. The sequence goes on along the minus strand of NZ_CBIFYV010000006.1, from coordinate 13,407 downwards.
ACAACGACGAGCTGCGACGCCGCGTCTCCGAGCTGGTGCGCGAGCGCTACCCGCGCTGCATCTGCAAGATCACTATCGACGACAGCTACGTCTCGTCCCGCCAGTGACGACGGGGCACGCCGCCTCGCCCGAAAGGATTCCCCATGCCCGTGAGCAGCTACAAGGCCAAGCAGATGATCGTCATGCGCCGCGACCTCAAGATGCGCAAGGGCAAGATCGCCGCGCAGGCCGGCCACGCGTGCGTGGAGGCCGTGCTCATGGCGCTCGCGCGCGAGGGGCGCGGCGCCGACGTGCGCGCCACCGACGGCTGGGCCTGGGTCGAGCACGCCGAGGACGACCGCTCGCCGCTCACCGACTGGTTCGACGCCGGCGTGGCCAAGGTCTGCGTCTACGTGGACTCCGAGGAGGAGCTGCTCGACCTCGCCGCGCGCGGGCGCGAGCGGAGGCTCGTGGTGGCGCTCGTGCGCGACGCGGGCCTCACCGAGTTCCACGGCGAGGCCACCTACACCTGCCTCGCCTTCGAGCCGCTGCCGGCCGAGACGATCGACCCGCTGACCGGCGACCTGCCGCTGTACTAGCGCCCGACCGCGCCGGGCTTCTCGATACTCACGACAATACGAACGAACGAGGCGCTGGAACGTTCGAATACCAATGCAAATTCACACAGTGATTGCACCACTCTCCGCTAACGCTCGCGCCATCCCCTCCGCCGGCGTCGACCAGCCGAGGGTCTTGCGCGGCCTGCCGTTGAGCTGGTCCTGCGCATCCCGCACCGCCTCGTCCGTCACCAGCGAGAAGTCCGTGCCCTTGGGGAAGTACTGCCTGAGCAGGCCGTTGGTGTTCTCGTTGGTGCCGCGCTGCCAGGGGCTGCTCGGGTCGCAGAAGTAGACCTCGAAGCCCGTGGCGTCGGCGAAGTCCCCCCAGCGGGCCATCTCGACGCCCTGGTCCCAGGTCAGGGTTCGCCTGAGGGCCCCCGGCAGGCCCGCCACCATCTCGGCGAGGCGGCCCGCCACGGTCTGGGCGGTGTGCTCGCAGAGCCTGGAGGCCAGCAGGAAGCGCGTCGAGCGCTCCACGAGCGTCACCAGGCAGGTCGCGCCGTCGGCGCCGACCACGAGGTCGCCCTCCCAGTGCCCGGGGACGGCCCGGCCGTCGGCCTCGGGCGGCCTGCGCGAGATCTCGGCGCCCTCGACCCAGGTCCTGCCGCCGCGGGGCTCGGGCGGCAGGGATCGGCGCCTCCTCGAGCGCCTGCCGCTCCTCAGCACCAGCTCGACGGCGAGCTCCTCGCGCAGCGACCCGCGGCCCTGCACGTAGAGCGCCCGGTATATGGTCTCGTGGCTCACCCGCATCGCCCCCTCCCCGGGGAAGTCGCGCCTGAGGCTCGCCGAGACCTGCTCCGGCGACCACCTGAGCGCCAGCCTCCGCGCGACCTCGGCCCTCAGGCGCGGGTCGCGCTCGAGCCTGCCGGCCCTCGGCCTCGAGGCGCGCTCGGCGGCCCTCCTGCCGGCGTAGCCGGCGTCGTAGCGCCCGTCCGGGCGCGCGTTGCGGGCGAGCTCGCGCGACACGGTCGAGTGGGACACGCCCAGCTCGCGGGCGATCTCCCTCACGCCGCGCCCGGCGCGCAGCCGGTCGGCGATCAGCGCCCTGCGCTCGGCGTCCAGCCTCGCCCTCGGCGAGCTCCTCGGCGGCAGCGGCGCTGCCTCCACGACCGGCCTCCTCACCGGGCCCCCGACGCGGCCGTGGCGGAGGCGGAGGCCCGCCGCCCCGCACCACTCGACGACCGCCGTCTTGCCGCACCCCAGCTCGCGCGCGGCCCCGCCCGCGCTCGCCCCGGACGCGACGAGGGCGACGGCCCTCTCCCTGAACTCACGACTGTACACGGTCGCCACCCTCTCCGGGTGGTGCAATCTAATCTGGAATTCGCCCAAGGACTAAGCGAGAAGCTCCTACGTATCCGAACGGAATCAGGCCAAAAGCGTTCGGATGGACAGGAGGTTCCGGCTCTCCGCCGCACCGTGTTACCGCCACGTAATTCCTACTTGCTTGGTGGGTTTATCAGTGCCACCCTAGGGGCGCCGAGAAGAACGACAAGGGAGGCACCATGCGCGTCGCACGCTCCGTCGAGGACCTCATCGGTTCGACCCCGCTCGTCGACCTGACCAGCTTGGCTGGCGAGCGATGCGCGGCGACCGTGCTGGGCAAGCTCGAGTCCGCCAACCCGGGCGGCTCGGCAAAGGACCGCGTTGCCCGCGCGATGGTCGACGACGCCGAGCGCGCCGGCCGCCTCTCCCCCGGCGGCACGATCATCGAGCCCACGAGCGGCAACACGGGCGTGGGCCTGGCCATGGTCGCCGCCGCGCGCGGCTACCGGCTCATCCTCACGATGCCCGACACCATGAGCGTTGAGCGCCGCCAGCTCGCCGCCGCCTACGGCGCGCAGGTGGAGCTCACGCCGGGCGCCGACGGCATGGCCGGCGCCGTGGCGCGCGCCGAGGAGCTGCACGCCGCCACCCCCAACTCGATCATCGCGGGGCAGTTTGACAACCCCGCCAACCCGCGGGCGCACTACGAGACCACCGGCCCCGAGATCTGGTCCGCCACCGACGGCGCCGTCGACGCGCTCGTGGCCGGCGTGGGCACGGGCGGCACCATCTCGGGCTGCGCACGCTACCTCAAGGAGCGCAGGCCCGACCTTCTCGCCGTGGCGGTGGAGCCGGCCGAGTCGCAGGTGCTGGCCGGCAGGCCCGCGGGCCCGCACCAGATCCAGGGCATCGGCGCCAACTTCGTGCCGGACAACTTCGACCATGCGCTGGTGGACGAGATCATGCCCGTGGCGTCGGCGCGCGCCGTCGAGGTCAAGCGGCGCCTCGCGCGCGAGCTGGGACTGCTCGTGGGCATCTCGTCGGGCGCGGCCGTGGCGGCGGCGCTCGACGTTGCCGCGCGGCCCAAGATGGCCGACCGCACGATCGTGGCCGTGCTGCCCGACACCGGCGAGCGCTACCTCTCGACAGAGGCCGCGGAGTGAGGCGCGCGGACGGCGGTAGACGCGACGGCGAGCCCACGCTGCGCCAGCTCATCCGCGAGGACGACGAGGCCGCCTTCGCGCGCGACCCGTCCGCCGGCTCGGTCGCCGACGTCCGGCGCTTCTCGGTGGGTGCGCGCGTGGTGCGGGCGTACCGCCGTCAGCACTGGCTCTACGAGCGCGGCCACCGCACGCTGGCGCTGTGGCTCGCCAAGCGCTCGCGCATCAGGTACGGCGCCGACATCCACCCCGCCGCGCGCATCGGCCGGCGCCTGGTCATCGACCACGGCATCGGCGTGGTCATCGGCGGCACGGCCATCATCGGCGACGACTGCCTCATCTACCAGGGCGTCACGCTCGGCATGACCGGCAAACACGGCGGCAAGCGCCACCCCACGGTGGGCAGCAACGTGATGCTGGGCGCAGGCTCGATCGTGCTCGGCGCCATCACCGTGGGCGACGGCGCGCACGTGGGCGCCGGCTCGGTGGTGGTGCGCGACGTCCCCGCCCACACCACCGTGGTGGGCAACCCCGCGCAGGTGGTCAACACGCGCCCCTGCCCGCTCGTGGGCGACGTGGTCTGCCTCACCGACCGCTCCGGCGAGACCTGGATCGAGGAAGGCTAGGGCAGGCGCGCACGGCCTGTTACGTACACTCTCGTTCGATGCGTACACTATTGCAAAGTTGATAAGGTACCGAGCAATCGAGAATTCCCAGCTCAGCGCCCTGTTCTTCTCGATATCAAACCCACAACAGTGTACGTAACCCGCGCCATGGTACGTACCCAACACCGAGAAGGCCGTCGGGCCCAAAAGCGGACAGGCCGCGCGCTAGTCGAGCACCTGCTCCAGGCAGGTCTTCTGCACGCTCATCCCCATCGCGTCGTAGAACGCGCGCGCCCCGGGGTTGCACGCCCACACGTTGAGCGTCACGTTGTGGCAGCCCAGGTCGCGCGCGTGGTCGAGCACGCGGTGGTAGAGCGCCGTGGCGATGCCGCGGCCGCGCCGGGCCTCGTCCACGCAGATGTCGTCGATGTAGAGGGCGACGATCGGCTGCATGTTGTTGGAGCCGCGAAAATCCTGCACCTCGCAGAACGCGTGGCCCATGACCTCGCCCGTCTCGTCGTCCACCGCCACGAAGACCGGGCGCGCGTCGTCAGCGAAAATGCCGAGAAGCTCCTTGTCGGTGTACTTGCGCGTGCCGGAGCGGAACAGGTCGGGACGCCCGGCCGCGTGCACCTCAAGCACCTGGCTCAGCAGCCGGTGCACCCCCGCCAGGTCCCTCTCGCAGGCCCTCCTGATCGTCATCGCCATCCCGCTCACGCTCCCTCATCTGCACGTATGCCACGAACTCGTCGGCCTGCGCCTCGTCGTCGAGGCGCGCCGTGTACTGATAGTTGCCCATGTCGTCGGAGAGCGCGTCGGGCACGCGCCCGTGCGCCACGATCGCGCTCCCCCACCGCGCGAGGACGTCCTCGTGCGCGTGGGCGTAGCGGTGCGCGTCGCGCCGGCTCGCGTAGACGCAGCAGCCGCTCGGCCCGCCCGGCTCGCAGCGCCGCTCGTCGAAGCAGACCATGTCGGCCCAGATCTGGTAGACGTTGGTGGCGTGCGCGTAGTTGAGCATCTCCGGCGTGGTGCCGCCCGGCGGCCGGACGTTGACCTCCAGCCCCACGTAGTCGCCCGCCGCGCCGAGGCCGGGGTGGTCGCGCGTCAGGCGGAAGAACTCCATGTGCACGAAGCGGCTCCGCAGGTCGAAGGCGCGCGCCGTGGCGCGCCCCAGCCGCGCGAGCTCGGGGTCCACCGCGGGCAGCGAGCGGTAGGACAGGTCGAGCCCGCCGTGCACCACGTCGGCCATCGACGGCGGGAACTCCTCCTGGTTCTCGAAGAGCGGCTCGCCGCGGCTGTCCAGAATCGCGTCCCACGAGCAGATCCGCCCCTCCACGAGCTGCTCGATCACGTAGGGGACGGGCTCGGCGCCCTCGGGGCCGTGCTCGGCGAGAAGGGCGCGCAGGTCGTCGTCGGTGCGCAGGACGCGCGTGCCGGCCGCCCCGCAGCCGACCTCGGGCTTGGCGAAGACCGGGTAGTGGCCCATCTCGCCGATGAACCAGCGCGTCTCGTCAAAGGTCGTGAGGCGCGTCTGGCGCGCGGTGGGCACGCCCGCGGCCGCGTAGAGCGGTTTCTGGGCGGCCTTGCTCTGCCAGCGGGCCACCTGCTCGGGGCGCGGGCCGTTGGCCACGTTGAAGTCCTCGCGCAGGCGCGCGTCGGAGGCGAGCCAGTGCTCGTTGTTCGACTCGACCCAGCTGACGCGCCCCCAGCGGTACGAGAAGTACGCGAGGGCGCGCCAGACCTGGTCGTAGTCCTCGAGGTCGCTCACCCAGTAGTACTCGTCGAGCGCGTCGCGCACCTGCGGGGCGAGCTGGTCGTAGGGCGTGTCGCCCACGCCGAGCGCCCGGGCGCCGTCGCGCCTGAGCGCGGCGCAGAACTGCCAGTAGGCGTCCGGGAACTGCGGCGAGACGAAGACGACGTTCATGGGCGGGCGCTACTTGGCGCTGGTGCCCTTCTTGGCGGCCGGCTTGGTCGCGGCCTTGGTCGCCGCCGTCTTCTTGGCCGCGGGAGCGGCCTTGGCGGCAGCCTTGGACGTGGCCGGCTTCTTCGCGGCGGCGGCCTTCGGCGCGACCTTGGCGGCAGCGGGCTTCTTGGCCGCTGCCGGCTTGGCGGCGGGCTTGGGCTCAACCTTGGCGGGCGCGGCGGGCTTGACGGCCTTGGCCGGCACCTCGGCCTTGACGGCCTTCGCGGGCACCTCCGCCTTCACGGCCTTGGCGGGAGCGGCGGCCTTCGCGGCCTTGGCGATCGGCGCGGCAGCGGGCGCGGCCGGCTTCTTGGCAGGCTCGGCCTTCTTCGCGGCCGGCTTGGGCTCGGCGGCCTTCTTCGCGGCGGCGGTCGTCGCCGGCTTGGCGGCAGGCTTCTTGGCAGCGGGCTTCTCGGCGGCCTTGGTCGCAGCGGCGGCCGGGGCCTTGGCGGCGGTCGCCTTGGCCGCGGCCGGCTTCTTGGCCGACGTCGTCTTGACGGCCGTCTTCTTGGCGGCCGGCTTGCGCGTCGCGCGCCTCTTGGCGGGCTTCTCGGCTGCCGTGGTCTTCTCGACGTCGTCGAGCACGATCGGCATGAAGTAGCGCAGCTGCTTCTTCCACCAGTACCAGGTGTGCGTCACGTCACCGCCCCAGTAGTCGCACCACACGTCGACGCCCAGGCGCGCAAGCTGCTCGCCCATCACACGCGTGGAGCGGAGGCTGTCGGCCTCGGAGGCGTCCTGGCCGGTGCAGAACAGCAGCTGACGCTGGTTGTAGACGGGCACGTAGGGGTGGTCGGCGTCCATGTTGGGCAGGAAGGCGCAGGGGGTGTTGTCGTAGAGCGTCGCGTCCATCCAGTCGCCGAAGTAGCGGCGCGCGTCATAGCAGCCCGACAGGCACACGCAGCCCTGGAAGAGGTCCGGGCGGCGCAGCGCGACGATGGAAGCCTGCGTGGCGCCCGTGTCGCAGCCCAGGGCCAGCGGGCGGGCGTCGGTGCCGTTCACCTTGTGGACCAGGGGCACCAGCTCGTCGACGACGAAGTGGTAGTAGGTCTCCTGGCGCTGTGCGCGCTCCTCGTTGTCGGCGTCCGACCCCCAGCTCTCGGCGTCGATCGTCTCGGTGCAGAAGAGCTGGACGACCCCGGAGTCAACGTAGTCGGCGAGCTCGTCGACCATGCCGACCTCCTCGAGGCTCTCGGGCGCCATGCCCATCGTGGGGAACACCACGATCGGCAGGCCCTTCTCGCCGTGGACGACCACGTGCATCTCGCGGCCGAGAATGGCGCTCTTGCAGACGACGTTCTTCTTGCCCATGTCTCCCCCAAAGAAATTGGTCACATGTCGCCATATCCCCGATACGGCATAAGCCATCATACCGCTCACGGCCTGTGCGTGTGTATTCTCCGTGTAAGCGTGACACAGACCGGAAACCTCGCGCGTCGCTCGGGCCCGGGCGGGGGCCCGCTCATGCTACGCTGTTCAGCTGGCCGTGCCGCGAGACGAGGAGAGGACACCATGCGCACCGGATTCGACAACGACCGCTACATCGCGCTCCAGGCCGAGCACATCCGCGAGCGCATAGGGCAGTTCGGCGGCAAGCTCTACCTGGAGTTCGGCGGCAAGCTCTTTGACGACTACCACGCGAGCCGCGTGCTGCCGGGCTTCGCGCCGGACGCCAAGATCCGCATGCTCGAGAGCCTCGCTGACGACGTCGAGGCCATCATCGTCATCAACGCCGACAACATCGAGAACGCCAAGCGCCGCTCCGACATCGGCATCACCTACGAGGAGGACGCGCTGCGGCTGCTCGACGCGTTCCGCGCGCGCGGGCTCATGGTGGGCGGCATCTGCGTCACGCACTTCACCGGCCAGCCGCACGCCGAGGCGTTCTGCCGCCGGCTCGACCAGATGGGCGTGCGCTGGTGGCGCCACTACCTCATCGACGGCTACCCCTCCGACGTTGACCGCATCGTGAGCGAGGAGGGCTTCGGCAAGAACGACTACATCGAGACGAGCCGCCCGCTCGTGGTGGTGACCGCGCCCGGCCCCGGCTCGGGCAAGCTCGCCACCTGCCTCAGCCAGCTCTACCACGAGCACAAGCGCGGCGTGAGCGCGGGCTACGCCAAGTACGAGACGTTCCCGGTGTGGAACCTGCCGCTCAAGCACCCCGTCAACATCGCCTACGAGGCGGCCACCGCCGACCTGGACGACCGCAACATCATCGACCCCTGGCACCTGGACGCCTACGGCGAGGTCACGGTCAACTACAACCGCGACGTGGAGACCTTCCCGGTGCTGCGCGCCATGATGGAGCGCATCGCCGGCGAGAGCCCGTACCAGTCCCCCACCGACATGGGCGTCAACATGGTGGGGCTGTGCATCTCGGACGACGAGGCCTGCCGCGACGCCGCGCGCCACGAGATCGTGCGCCGCTACTTCGCCGCGGCCGAGGAGCTGCGCCGCACCGGCGAGGGGGCCGAGGCGCTTGCCAAGATCGAGCTGCTCATGGGCCAGGCTGACGTCACGGCCGACCTCTCGCCCGCGCACCGCGCCGCGCTCGACAAGCAGGAGTCCACCGGCGCGCCCGCCGCGGCGATGGAGCTGCCCGACGGGAGCGTGGTGACCGGCAAGACCTCGGAGCTCTTGGGCGCCGCGTCGTCGCTTCTGCTCAACGCGGCCAAGCGCGTGGCCGGCATCCCCAAGGACACCTACGTGGTGAGCGACGAGGCCCTCGAGCCCATCTGCCGCCTCAAGACCGACCACCTGCGCAGCAGGAACCCCCGCCTGCACTCCGACGAGACGCTCATCGCGCTGTCGCTCTCCTCGGCCACCAACCCCGAGGCCGCGACCGTGATCGACGCGCTCGACCAGCTGGCCGGCTGCGACGCGTACTTCTCGGTCATCATCTCCGAGGCCGACCGCCGCACCTACCGCAACCTGGGCATCAACGTCTGCTGCGAGCCCGTCTACGAGCGCCTGGGCTACTACCACGGCTGATCGTCGCCGCACGCCGCGCCCGCGGAGGCGAGAAGGGAGACACGTGCGCTACCAGCTCATAGTCTTTGACATGGACGGGACGCTGCTCGACGGCGCCAAGCGGGTGCTGCCGTCGTCGGTCGACGCCATCGGGCGCGCTCTGGCAGCGGGCCGCGAGGTCGCCATCGGCTCGGGGCGCTGCCCGGGCATGGTCGAGCACCACCGCGCGGAGCTGCCGGGCGTGCGCTACGCCATCTGCAGCAGCGGCGCCACCCTCTACGACCTGGCCGAGCGCCGCGTGCTCGCGCGTCACAGCATCGAGCCCGCCCTGATCGCGCGCCTGCGCGAGCTCTCCGCCGGCACGGACTTCTCGCCGGACGCGTTCTCGGGCCGCGAGTTCTACTACCCGTCCGCCGACCTCGAGGAGCTCGGCGGCTACGGCACCGGCGCCTACGTGGAGCTCTTCCGCGAGGCCGGCATCGGCGTGGACGACGTCTGGGAGACCATCCTCGGACCCGGCGTGGCGATCGAGAAGATCGACCTGCACTTCTCGAACCTCGCCGACCGCGACGTGGTGCGCGATCGCATCCAAGCGGAGCACCTGGCGCTCGAGCTGGCCTACTCCGACTCCACGACGCTCGAGGTCTCGCCGGGCGGCGTGAACAAGGGCACCGGCCTGGCGGCGCTCGCCGAGCTTCTCGGCGTGCCGATGGGGGCCACGGTCGCCGTGGGCGACTCCAACAACGACCTGCCGATGCTCGCCGTGGCCGGGCTCGCCGTGGGCATGGGCAACGCCAATGCGCGCGTGCGGGAGGCCGCCGGCGTCCTGGTGGCCGACAACGACCACGACGGCTGCGCCGAGGCCATCGATAGCTACCTGTTGGCAGACTAGGACGCCGCGCGCGGGCGCGCGGACCGGGGGGACGCATGGACTACCGGCTCATCGCCTTTGACATGGACGGCACGCTGCTGAGCTCCCGCAAGGAGGTGCTGCCGTCCTCGCGCGCGTCCATCGCCGAGCTCGCCGACGCGGGCGTCTCCGTCGCCATCTGCTCGGGGCGCGCGCCGATCATGGTGGAAGCCTACGGCGCCGAGCTCGCGCGCGTGCGCTACGCCATCTGCGCCTGCGGCGCGATCCTCTACGACCTGGCCGAGCGGCGCGTCATGAGCCGCCGCCCCATCGACGCGGGCCTCGTGCGGCGCGTGGCCGAGGTGTGCCGGCGCTACGACGTCACGCTCGACGCCTTCGCCGGCGGGGGCTTCTACTACAGCGCGTGCCTGCTCGAGCGCGCGGCCGACTACGGCATGCGGGACTACGTCCCGATGTTCGACCGTCTCGGCACGCCCGCCGACGACGTCTGGGCGCCTCTGGTCGCGGGCGAGCCCACCGAGAAGGTCGACGTCTTCTTCGCCGACCCCGCCGACCGCGACCGCGCCCGCGCGGAGCTCGCCGACCTGCCGCTCGTGACGGCCTACTCGGAGCGCTCGAGCCTCGAGTTCTCGCCGCTGGGCGTGGACAAGGGCGTGGGGCTCGGCGAGCTCGCGGGGCTTCTCGGCGTTCCGATGGGGGCCACCGTGGCGGTGGGCGACGCCGACAACGACCTGCCCATGCTGCGCGCGGCCGGCCTCGCCGTGGCGATGGGCAACGCCAACGAGCGCGCCCGCGCGCTGGCCGACGTGGTGGTGGCCGACAACGACCACGACGGCTGCGCCGAGGCCGCGCGCCTCGCGCTGGCGGGCAGCGTGCGATGAGCCGCGTGCTCCTGATCGCCACCGGCGGCACGATCGCCTCCACCGGCGGGACGGACGGCCTTGCCCCCACGCTCACGGGCCGCGAGCTGGCCGAGCGCGTGCCGCTGCTCGACACCCTCTGCGAGCTGGACTTCACCCAGCCCATGAACATCGACAGTACCAGCATGCGCCCGTCCGACTGGACGGCTCTGGCCGGCGTCGTCGCCGACGCCTACGACGACTACGACGGCTTCGTGGTCCTGCACGGCACCGACACGATGGCCTACACCGCCGCGGCGCTCTCGTACCTGATCCAGGACAGCGAGAAGCCCATCGTGCTCACCGGCTCGCAGCAGCCGATGGCGAGCCCGTTCACCGACGCCAAGCTCAACCTCTACCAGAGCGTCCTCTACGCCTGCGACGAGGGCAGCCGCGACGTGAGCGTGGTCTTTGGCGGCAAGGTCATCTGCGGCACGCGCGCCCGCAAGCAGCGCACGATGAGCTTCAACGCCTTCACGAGCATGAACTACCCCTCGCTCGCCTACGTCCGCGGCGAGCGGGTCGTGCGACCTGCGGGTCCCGCTGCCGCGCCGCGCACGGGCGCCGCGCCGCGCGTCTACCGCTCGCTCGACGAGCGCGTGGCCGTGCTCAAGCTCACGCCGGGGCTGCGCGCGTCGGTGCTGGGGCCGCTGGCCGAGGCGTGCGACGCGCTCGTGCTGGAGACCTTCGGCATCGGCGGCATCCCCGCCTACGACGACTCGTGGCGCGAGGCGATCTTCGGCTGGGTGGACGCGGGCCGCACGGTCGTGCTGACCACGCAGGTTCCCGAGGAGGGCCTGGACCTCGGCGTCTACGAGGTCGGCCGGCCCTACGCCGACAAGCCCGGCATCCTGCGCGGCGACGACATGACCACGGAGGCGCTCGTGGCCAAGACTATGTGGGCGCTCGGCCAGACCCGCGACCCCGACGAGGTGGCGCGTCTCTTCTACCGGCCGGTCAACCACGACCGCACGGTGCGCTAGCCCGTGGCCCCACGTCCTTCTCGCCACCCCTCCATTAACCCGCAAAAAATGATTTCATATTCATATAATCGCAGGATTAAGGTTTATAGATGTCAGATTTTGCGTGTTAATTGAGAAGGACCGGGCGCCCGGCACGCCCCACGCCTACAGCAGCTCGGTCACGGGGACGGCGCCGCTCTCGGCGGGCTCGTCGGCGCAGCGCAGCGCGATCGCGTCGCCCGGTCGGTACGTCACGATCTCGAGCAGCCCCGGCAGCGCGCAGTCGTAGATCGTCTCGTCTCCCTCGAGCGTCACGTAGAAGTGCGAGTTGCCGTCGACCACCGCCTGCGCGATCGTGGCGACCGTGCCGCTGACGTCGCGCGTGCCCGAGGCCTCGGCGGCCTCCTCGTCCGAGAGCAGCCCGTCGGCGGCCAGGAGCGCCAGGTAGCTCTCCTGGCACTCCTCCACCGTCGAGCCCGTGGCCACGCTCTGGTACTGCTCGATGTTGATCATCGCGAACATCTTGACCAGGCCCGCGTCGTCCTTGAGGCTCACGAAGTAGGTGGGCTGGCCCGCCACGTTGAGCAGGATCGGATAGGTGGCCTGGTAGCGCAGGTTCTGCAGCTGGCCCTCGGCGCTCGCCATGGCCGAGGCCTCGGTGGCGCCCGCCACCGGGTAGAAGTGCGACTCGCCGGTGCGCTGGTTCACGAGGATGAAGCCCACGCTCGAGTCATCCGCGGTCACCGACGTCACGCCCGTGTAGAGGTAGATGTCGTCGCCCTGCGCGAGGTAGTTGTAGCCCAGCTGGCCGTTGGTGCCCGGCGTGGTGCTCCCCACACCCCCCCGGCCAAGCCACGAGTTTAGCCAGCCGCCCGCGTACATGCCGCTCCAGTTGTACTGCTCGATGAGCAGGTCGGAGGGGTAGGCGCGGTCGACCCAGGTGGGCACGTCCTCCACGGCGTAGTCGGCCGTCTCGCCGGTGCAGGCGTTCACCAGCACCACGCGCGCCACCGTGGTACCGCCGAACAGGCCGATCGTCTTGCGCTGCACGGGGTAGACCCACCAGGGCGTGCCCTCCTCGTCCAGCTCGAAGGACTTCTGGTCGAACATGTAGCTCGGGTAGCTCAGCTGCACATGGCGGTCCACGTTGCGCGCGAGCGGCTCGGAGTCGGAGTAGAGGATCGGCTGGTCCAGGCGCACGACCGTGGCCTCCTGCGTGACCATGTCCACGAGTACGTACGCCGGTATGCCCGCGTCGCGGTTGGCCCACCACTTGAACGCGTCGGCGTAGACGAGCGGGCTCACGCGCACGGGCCGCCCCTGGTAGTTGATCTGGCTGTAGGTGTCGGCGATCTCGAACTGGCTCACGTACTCGGGGATCGAGCCCATCGCGCGGTTGCCCAGAAGGATGGCCGAGTCACGGTCGATGACGGGGACCTCGGCGTAGTCGACCTCCTCGATGTCCTCGTCAAAGACGCCGTCGGTGGTGGTGAGCACGCGCGCGTAGCGCTCCGCGTTGCCCGGGAAGAACGGCTGGCTCATCACGAGGCCCAGGAGCAGGCACACGAGCGGCGCCGCGGGCAGCACCATGAGCCGGCGGTAGAGCCGGCCGCGCAGGGGGCCGTGCGCCGCGGCCACGCCCAGGACGAGAAGGACGACCACGCAGATGCCCGCGATCCAGGTCCACACCTGGATGCTCCCCAGGTTGATGGCCGGATGGAACCACCAGTAGCACGCCGCGAGCGCGAGCGCGGCCACGACGAGAAGCGCCACGAGGACGCGACGGCCGCCGCGGGCCAGGCGCTCGGCCAGCGACGGGCCGGACGCAGGGGCGGCCTTGGTCTTGGCACCGGCGCCGGCGGACGCCTGACGGCGCAGGTGCTCGAACAGGTCCCTCAGGTCGGGTCCGTTTGCCATCAGGTCTCCGTTCCCTCTCGCCAGCAAAACGCGTGCAGCGATGATACCAGAGCGGGCCCGCAGCCCCCGAGCCCCCAACGGCATCTCGGCGGGCGGCGTCGGGCCAAAAAACGGCTCTTCGGAACTTTTGGTGGGTAGCACATCGGCGCGACCGTGACCCCGACGCCGCCCGGCGGTACCATCTCACCGACGGACGGC